>QHXD01000307.1:1894-20344 GCA_003223895.1 Acidobacteriota bacterium | reverse complement strand
GCCGCTGAGGTAGTCTACAAGGACGCCGCTCGTCTGCCGGAGCCGCTGGCTCAGCAGCTTGGAGAGCTTTAGCAGGATCTTGAGCGCAAGGCGGGGAACTTCCAGGGAGAGGCGGGCAAAGCCTTCGCCGGTCAGCACGACCAGAAGGCTTGGCTCCTCTGCCACAACAGAGGCCGAGCGGGGCTCGCCGTCAATCAGCGACATCTCGCCAAAAGTGTTGCCCTTCCCGATCGTGCCGATCTGTTTCGCCGTACGGTTGGCCCCTTGCTTCATGACGTTTACGCGGCCCTCGACGAGCAGGCACAGGTAAGCCTCGCGCCTTCCCTCGCGCACGATGACCGCGTCTTTCTCGGCACGGTACACATGAAGGTAATTCGAAAGCGTCTCTATTTCCTTGGCGGAGAGGGCATCAGCCCATTTGGTACTTTCGACAAAATTGGTGATCTCGGATGGCTTGTGCCCTTGCACCACCAAACCTTGTTCCTCGAGCATCCCGGTCACTACTTCTCCTTTGCCTATGCGGGAACTTTACCATGGGTGACACGCTTCCTCGCCGATCAGGATTGGGGTTTGGGACTAGTGGGTCATCGCGTAAACGATGTAGTTGATTCCAAGACGGATCGCCTGCGAGCTGTCCTTGAGCGGCTTGTCGCCATGATCGAGATATTTCCAGAAATCGCCGATATCGTTGTTGTAATTCGCGATCACCTGGAGGTTGCCGTGCTCGTCCGACATTCCCCAGAATTGCGGAACAAAGTCTCCATAGGGCGGATTCATCTTCAATGTATGGATATCGAAGAAACTATGAAAGATCGGATGACTGAGATCGATCTGGACGAGTTCCCGTTCCGGCAGCGCCCGTTTCAGGTAATAGCGCAGGACCTCCAATTCCTCAGGACCATGAAGGTATGCGGCAGTACGGAAATCATCGGCCATGATAAAGCCGCCCCTTCGGATGTATTCGCCGAGGTTCTTGATCTCTTTGTCATTGAGTTTGAGGAAGCCCGGCTCGGATAGGTAGAGAAAGGGGTACTTGAAAACCTCGTCGCTCGAAAGCTGCACGATTTTGTACGAATTGGGTGTGACCCGCACGCCGGTCAGTTCGTGAAGCAACCCGACCAGAAATTCATCCGAAGAGGGAAAGTCGTGATGCCAGGGCGGATTGTCGGGCCAGTAGTTGGGCCAGTGCATCCAGGACTCCCGATTGGAGCAGGCAAGACGCGCAAACACAAATTCCGGATCGGGCTCGGACCAGTCTGAAATCGCGGGAGGGGCGAGCGCGGCGGTAAACATCAGAAGTATCAAGAATCGTTTCACTACGAATTTACCTTCACATCAGTGCGTCATTGCATAGACCGCGTAGTTGACGCCTAACTCCACGGCCGTCGCCGACTCGTGTATGGAGCACTGGCCCACATCCAATGCCTGCCAGTATTCACTGATGTCGTTGTTGAAATCGATCATCACCTGGATGTTGCCCTTCGGATCGGAGATAGCAAAGAACTGCACGTCGCCGGAGTTGTACATTCGGTAGGGTGGCAGCATGTTCTTGGGATCAAGGTCAAAAACCATGTGGAAGATCCGATGTGTAGCAGGTACCGGCTGCATTTCACGATCGGGAAACAGTTTCCTCAGTTGCAGCACCATGTTTTCGAACTGGGAATTGTCGAACTCGTTGCCACGAAAGTCGTCCATCAGCAGGAAGCCCCCGCGGTCGAGGTACTCGCGGAGATTCTTGACGTCGGCAGGAAGAAGATTCAGATAGCCAGGTTCGGACATATAAACGAATGGGTACTGGAACAGCTCTTTACTATCGATGTCGACGATCTGATAGGAGTCCGGTTTTGTATAAGTGGTCGTCAGCCTCCCGAGTGAAGTCGGGAACATCGTGTCGCCATCCGGGTAATCGTGATGCCAGGGAACTTCCCGCGTTTCGCTCCGCCACCATGGCTGCAGGTGATAGCGGACGCGGGCGTATACAAAGCCGGAGCGGTCGATGTCGCGGGGCGTAGACACATCCTCTTCTCCGGTTCCCCGGTAACCCGGTACGAGACACCGGCCGCCGGTTTGGCCAGTGTCAATTCCCGAGCCAAATCGCCGGCCACCGCCAAACTGTTCACCCTGCCCGCCAAATTGCGCGAAGGCGTAGGCGCCCAACCCAAGGATCGCGGCAGCAACCAGTTTCGTGTTCATATCCTCCGGCGAGTGTACACCTTCGCGGGCCAGACCGCGAGAGGTGCCTTCTACCGAGAATTCGGGACGCGCAAATTGCGCAGGGCGCCGGGCTGGAACACGTTCATTCTTCCCGTTTGTCAAGCTTCTTTTCTCGCTGCATGAACGCTTTCGGGTGCTCTTTCAAGTCTTCGCGCACGGCGGGATGGGCTGCGAGAAATTCCCTTAGTTCCGGGTGCTGTGAAATGTAATTGGGATCATCGACGAGTCTTGGATTCTTCCGCAGATCCTGATCGATGTTGGGATGGGAATCCAGGAATCGATCAAAGTTCACGAGCTCTGCATGCCGGATGTCTCGCGCCGAGTTGTCAAATTTTTCTGCCCGGCGCACAAAGTATCGCGGAGTTTCTTTAATCTCCTCGCGCACCCCGGGATGGTTTTCCAGGAATTCTTTCAACTCGGGATGTTTGGCAATGTACTCGGAATTGTTAATAAGTGCAGGGTTCTTTCGGAGCTCATGATCGATTGCCGGATGCGAATCCAGAAACCGGTCGAAATTCGTCGATTCCCGCCTGGTGATATCCGGATTGGGCTTCTGTGCAGGCGAAGCGTTTACAGCCATGGCACCCGGTATCGCGAGAGTTACCGCTAACAGGCCGAGGATCAACAACTTCATAGGCAACACTTCCAACAAGTGTGTTGCCAGTTTTAGACGGCCTTTTTTCAGTTCTGCTTACAGCGGGAATTAAGCCCCGACAATCTGAACGCGGATTCCTTCCGGATCCTTGATGTGAAAACCCGCATCAATGTTCTCTTCCGGATTTACACCCCGCTGCTTCAGCTCTCGCGTGACCGCCTCTTTGTTGAACCCTTCGACTCCGATTGCGAAATGATCCACCAGGCCGGTCGGGCTCTTGTGATGGAGGGAGACGAGAGTTTTGGTCGTGCCAAGGCGCACGATTTCGTTCGGCTTATCCTCACTCACCACCGACAGCCCAAAGATCTTTTGATAAAAAGCGATCGCACGCGGCAAATCGGTAACCTGAATGCTCATGTGGTCGATCTTCGTCGCCTTCAGACCGGCGTTTTGAAATGTAGCAGCAGATGCTGTGCCGCCCGCAGCCGTCAGCATGGCCAGACCCTGAATCAACTCCCGGCGCGAAAGCGCACCCTTCTCGAAGCGGTTCACCAGATTGGAAATGATCGCCTCCATATATGGCCTCCTTAGTGCAAAAGTGAATTTGCGCGAGTCTATAATCTCATCGAGTGATTCGCGACAAACAGGATATTCGTAAGCATGTTCTGAAACAAATATGACCAAAACCAGGTCTGCAGATCAGGCGATGGCCGCAGATGCACCTCAACCGGTGGTCACAACGGTGGACGCAATTGCGCTTACCGTTGGCATCGTCATCGGCGCAGGTATCTTTCGCACGCCGGCTCTGATTGCGGCAAATTCCGCCAGCGAATGGACCGTGTACCTGGCATGGGCTCTTGGCGGGATCATCTCCGTGATGGGCGCGCTCGTCTACTCCGAACTGGCGACAACGTATCCACACGCCGGTGGTGATTACCATTACCTCACGCGGGCCTTCGGACACCGGCTGTCGTTTCTTTTCGCATGGGCGAGAATGAGTGTGATTCAGACCGGCGCGATTACATTTTCCTTGTTCGTCTTCGGTGACTACCTGAGTGAAATCTTCTCTCTTGGAACATACTCATCAGCCATCTACGCCGGGCTGGCAATTGTCGCGTTGACGGTGCTCAACATTACCGGCGTCCGCGAAGGCACGGGAACCCAGAACTTCCTGACAAGTATTGAAGTGCTTGGCGTCATTCTGGTGATCGTGGCGGGACTGATGATAGTCGCTCCGGCGCCTCAAGCGATCGCGAACACCCCAGGCCCGTCGCCTTCCTCTTCGTCGTTCGGCCTGGTAATGGTCTTTGTGCTGTTAACGTATGGCGGCTGGGGCGAAGCAGCGTACATTTCTGCGGAATTGCGCGATGTCCGGCGCAATATGGTAAGGGTGCTCATGCTGAGCATCCTTATGATTACCACGCTATACCTGTTGATCAACTGGGCGTACCTGCACGCGCTGGGTCTCGCGGGCACGGCGAAGGCGGAGCAGGTCGGCGCGGTAATCATGAATCGTGCATTTGGAGAGCGTGGGGCGGAGATCATCAGTCTGCTCATCGCCATCTCCGCTTTGACCACGGCGAATGCAACGGTCTTTACGGGCGCGCGCACTTCCTACGCATTCGGGTGCGATTTTCCGGCGTTCCGCTTTCTTGGACGCTGGAGTCCACGCACATCAACGCCGGTCAACGCGCTGCTGGTGCAGGGCGGTATCGCAATCGTTTTGGTCTTTTTCGGCGTGGTGACTCGCAGAGGTTTTGAGACTATCGTCGAATACACCGCGCCCGTGTACTGGTTTTTCATTCTTCTTACAGGTATTTCGCTATTCGTGCTGCGCCGGAAGGAAAGCGGCATTGCGCGTCCGTTCCGAGTGCCGTTATATCCCGTAACGCCAATCCTGTTCTGCCTGGCCAGCGCTTACCTGCTTTACTCCAGTCTTGCATATACGCGCATCGGCGCTCTCGCCGGTGTAGCGGTTCTGACCGTGGGGGCCGTCTTGTTGTTATTTGTCCGTCCATCAACGTCAGACAAAAGGCATGAAGGCGGAAGAAGAAATTAGCCGGGGATTACGCGAATTACGCGGATAATTTCTTCTACAGCGCATCCAACGCAGCGCGCTGCTGCTCCAGGCGCCGTGGACGTTCCTGAGCAAAACGTTGGACACCTGCGAAGATCGAGTCCGCATCCAGATGTGCCTCGGCAATCACGTCCGCTTCCAGTCCTCCCGTGAGCCATTGATGGTCCCAATCGGAGGTGAGCGAATAGGCATCGGTCAGGGAACCGACGTTGCGCAGGGGCCACATGCGGCGCGTGCCGCTGCTGACGAACATGAGGTCCTGGTATGCCTCGGGAGGCAGTACAGAATTTCGATAGGCTTCGGGCTGGTGATCAAACAATTCCTCGCTGATCGCCGAGATTACCTTCACGTTGATGCCGGCCTGTTCCAGCCGCGGCAGCACTTTCACGAGGTTGAAGGTAGAGCTCGATCCCTGCGCCACAACGTAGCCGTGCCGCGGTTTGCCGGGCGCGAAATCGCGAATGACGTACAGGCCCTTGGATGCGGCCCGCAGATCCGTGTCGGCGAATTTGCTGCGGTCGGCCACCGGAAAGTCAGGACGTGCCACTTCGATGATGATGATCCCCACCTTCTTTTCGCGAGCAGCAATTTCCGCCGCAGCAAAGTACCCGGGCGCCACATCGTTGTAGTCCCAGAAACTCAGATTGATGACCTGGCCGCGGGGGAACAGCTTCCAAACCTGAGGCGCGAAAATGCCGAAGTGAGTGCGCGCATCGGCGGCGGTTTCCGGCCCCGAGTGCCCCGCAAGGATGTGCAGGACGCCCGTGCGGAACTTGCTGTCCTGGTTCTGCTGGCTCCAGACGCGCGCCGGCAGGTACATCAAAGGAGTAAAAGCGCCATAGGTACCGCTGAATGCGTCACTGGACCCCGAGAAGTTTGCGGGCGTGTGGGCATTCAGCGGTACCTATGGCGCTCTTACTCCTTTGATGTACCTGCCGGCGCGCGTCTGGAGCCAGCAGAACAGATTGACCGATTCCGAGAGATCCGCCGCGAGCGTCAACGCGCGGTTCTCCGTAACGTAGTTCAACCATTTCACGATTTCGGAGACCCCCCGGCGTGCGCCCGCCACCTCGCCGGCCTTGCGGAACAGCGCGATCTTCACCTGTTTCTCTGCGCCCGAGACCGAATTCTTCACAGTGAGGGTCTGCGGTTCCTCTGGAAGATTCGCGACACGGAGGCGCTCGTCCAGGAATGGGTCGCGCTTCACGTCGATGCGAAGCGGGACGTTGTCCTTGACTCTATCTCCGATTTCAACGAGGCGATCGGCCAGCCACTCCCCTAGCCCGTTGCGGTCGAGCACGGACATGGCTACATCGATATTGGTCTTGAACTGTATCAGCCGTTCTCGAGGGTCGCTCACGGGTCCCTGACGGATCCCGGAGAACTCCACGCCGTATCGCTCCTCAAAGGTCTGCGCCAAAGCGATGAAATACTCCGAGTTCATTTTCATCGCATAAGGGTGGCTCGCGTAACCCACCACCTGATCGCCTGCTCCGACCTTTCCGTTCACCGCGCCGGGCCAGTATCCTTTCGTCGTCTTGCCGAACACGATCATCGGGCGGCGATCATTCGGGTCCCATTCCTCCATCGCTTTAAGGACGCCCACGATCTGGTCGTAATCGTGACCATCGGGTATTGAGAACACGTTCCACCCATAGGATGTCCACTGGTCGATCAATCGGTAGCCTTCGAACTTGCGGTTGATGACTCCGCCGATCAGCGCATCATCGATGCCGGCATTGTTATCGGAGAAGAAGATCCGGAGGCGCTTGCCGACCTGAAGCGCTATCGCCTGAGTCTTGAGCTCCTGGGCGTGGCCCTCACACATCGCGAATTCGCCTTCGAACGCGATAATTTTCGGTGAGCCGATTTCGGCACCCGCCATATCCCAGAATGCCGCTTTCCCGGCCGCGGTCGCGATTCCGACCCCCGATGGACCGCCGTTGACGTCGTTGGTCACGTCCGTGGATTCGATGTGCCCCGAGAGTGCGCGAATGCCGCGGCCCCGGGTCTGGGCGAACAGCGGATGATCCGCCAGGCCCACATCCGCGAGGAGCGTCTTCAGCGCTCCAGCGCCTCGACGGAATCCCAACGCGTCGACCGGCAACATAGCAACATCAGGGGCGACGTAGTAACGGCGATCCCCCGTCGCTTCATACTTGCGGTATAGCGCTTCTCCCATGATCATCCAAAGTGCATAGCAGGTTGGCGCGCAGTGGCCTGCCGCAAGCATGAACTTGTCGCAATAAGGATGCTTCGGCCGGCGGTAATCGTAGCGGAGACCGCCCAACTCCGGCCCGGCAAGGTGCGTCACCACATTAAATGGCGTATAGGCCACCGGTCCGCCGAAATGCCCGGTCTGGGCATAGTTGCCAAGCAGCGTTAAAGTCATGCAAGTCATAAAGCCAATGTCTTCAAGTTGCTGGCGCTCAAACGGCAGCTTTGAACTGGTGGCGGATACTGGGGAAACCTGGACACTCATCTCTAAATCCTTACCTTCCTTGCTGGACCTGCTTGGGATTCTAACGGCGGACCCGTCCTCACGCAATGCCCCAGCGCTGGTTAGTGGCCCCTTATTTGCACAGAACTTACAGTAAACTCTAGATATGGGCCGCGGAAGCGGACTTCAGCGGAAGCGGACTTCAATAGACAAAGGACATCCCCTTGGCGGAAATCATAAAGTCCCGGATCCGGGAGGGTTCGCCCCACCCCCGCGGCGCAAATTGGGATGAGAAGGGCACAAACTTTTCCTTGTTTTCTGCAAACGCTACCAAGGTAGAGGTTTGCATCTTCGATGCAAGCGGAGAGCGAGAACTGGAACGCATCGAGCTCCCCGAACACACCGACCAGATCTGGCATGGGTATTTACCGGAGATCGGGCCCGGAACACCCTACGGTTATCGAGTTCATGGGGCCTATGAACCGAAAGCCGGTCATCGCTTCAATCCCAACAAGCTGGTGCTCGACCCCTATGCATTCGCGCATATGGGAGAGCTGACATGGAATCCCGCTCTCTTCGGCTATCAAATGGAGTCCGGGGACGATTTAACCTTCGACGAGCGGGACAGCGCTCCCTTCATGCCGAAATGTACTGTTGTCGACCCGAACTTCGACTGGACAGGAGAGCGTGCCCGCAAGCGGCTTCGCGTGGACCACACCATCATTTACGAGATGCATGTGCGCGGATTTACGAAACTGCATCCGGCCGTTCCCGAGGATCTGCGGGGGACGTATGCGGGACTCGCAACCAAAGAAGTAATTGATTACATCAAATCGCTTGGAGTGACGTCCGTCGAACTGCTGCCGATCCACACCTTCGTCGACGAGAGTCACCTGGTGGAAAAAGGACTCGCCAATTACTGGGGCTACAATACGATCGGCTTTTTCGCGCCGGATCCGGGTTACGCCGCTTCAAAGCCGGAGAGCCTCCGCGAATTCAAGGAAATGGTTGCGCGCCTTCACGAAGGCGGACTCGAGGTCATCCTCGACGTGGTTTACAACCACACGGCCGAAGGAAACGAGCGCGGTCCGACGCTTTCGTTCAGGGGTATCGATAATGCGAGTTACTACCGCCTTCAGGAAGACAAGCGTTATTACATCAATGACACGGGAACAGGAAATACGGTGAACCTCAGTCACCCGCGCGTTATCCAGATGGTTACGGACAGCTTGCGCTATTGGGTGGAAACGATGAACGTGGACGGGTTCCGATTCGATTTGGGAACCATTCTCGCCCGAGAGCCGAATGGGTTCGACAATCAGAGCGGATTCCTGAAGGCCTGTAGCCAGGATCCGGTCCTTGGCACCGTCAAGCTCATCGCGGAACCATGGGATTGCGGGCCGGGCGGCTATCAGGTTGGAGCCTTTCCTCCCGGATGGGCGGAGTGGAACGACAAATTCCGGGATACCGTACGCGACTTCTGGAGGGGAGAAGCGCCGGCGTCGGCTCTGACGCCTCGTCTCTGCGCCTCCGGCGATATCTTCAATCACCAGGGACGAAGGCCCTGGGCGTGCGTCAACTTCATCACCGCGCATGACGGCTTCACGTTGAATGACCTCGTGAGTTACAACGAGAAGCACAATGAGGCAAACGGTGAAAATAATAACGATGGCAACTCGAACAATCGCTCCTGGAACTGCGGCGCGGAAGGACCAACTGATGATCCGGCGATCAACGCACTGCGCGAGCGTCAGAAGCGCAACTTCCTGGCAACGCTGCTGCTGTCTCAGGGCACGCCGATGATGCTCGGCGGTGACGAATTTGGGCGGACACAGGGCGGCAACAACAACGGGTACTGTCAGGACGACGAGATCAGCTGGTTCAATTGGGGCTTCGGGGAAACTGGCCAGTCGCTCGTCCGATTTGTCCAAAAGTTAACCCGTCTCAGACACAAATACCCGATCCTAAGGCGCAACCTTTTCCTGACCGGGAAGTACAACGAGCAGCTCGAAGTGAAGGATGTGACCTGGATCAATGCCAATGGCTCGGAGATGGAAGAGGCCCACTGGGGTGACGCCAACATGCGCTGCTTCGGTATGTTGATGGACGGGCGCGCTCAATCCACGGGAGTCCGCCAGCGCGGGAAGAATGCAACAATGTTGCTGGTCATCAACGGGCATCACGAGCTGGTCGAGTTCACGTTACCCGAATGTCCCGGTGGCCGCCGATGGACTCGATTGATCGACACGAATATTCCGGAGGACAGTGAGGAACCGAGCTTCGAGACCGGCCAAAAATACGGAGTCACCGCGCGTTCCGTCCTTTTGTTCGGGCTCGAAGCGGAGGCGACGGAATAATCGCAGGCTAGTAGCCGATTTTTGTCACTTCAGTTATCGGCACACGGTAGTTCCAGGTGCGCGGCAGGTTCTCGATATGCACCTCGAAGCGAAACTGCCCGCCGGGCGCGAGCGGTTTTTGATTTGTGTCGAGGACTTTCTGGGAGTATTCCTGCACTGGTTTCCCATCGTAATCCGTGAACACCATCTTCACTTCGGCCATACGAATGGGTTTGTCGGACACGTTCTTCAGGAGCGCCTCGATGAGCCTGATTTTGTGGCCCACAAAGTTCTCGCTGGTGGCGATACTGAGGTGAGACAACTGGACGCGGTCCTGAATGGAAGAGATATCGGTGACTTCAGTTAGCGGGGCTGCTGCAACCCGGTCCTGCGCCGAGGGGATGAACGCCCAGGCCAGCACCAGACCGACGACCACGACGATACTAGCTCCAATGATAACAGCGGAACGACGTTCGCCCATGTCACTTCTCCTGTCTTATGCCCCGCTGATAACCATGTTTCCAATCTTCAGAGTCGGCGCGGCAATCGATCCCACAAAAGTCACATCGCTGCCGATCATCTCGATATTCTTTAGCATCCCTCGCAGGTTTCCCGCAATCGTTACCTCTTGCACAGGGTGAACAAACTTTCCGTTCTCAATCCAGAGTCCGACGGCTCCCCTGGAATAATCACCGGTTACCGTGTTCACGCCAAAGCCGATCAGTTCGACCACATACAAACCGGCTTTCACCGAGGCGATGATTTCCTCGGGCATCTCTGATCCTCCTTTGAGATAGAAGTTTGTCGGGCCGATGCTGACGACACCCGAACCCGCGCGGCTTCCATTTCCGGTTGGGCGGGATCCCAGTTTCCGGGCGGTATACGCACTGTGCAAATAGTTGCGCAGAACACCATTTTCGATGATGGGTGTCATCTGGGTGGGTACGCCCTCGTCGTCGAATGGGGCCGAACCGAGACCTGCAGGCAGCCGAGCGTCGTCGACCAGGGTCACCCCCGGCGCCGCGACGGTTTGGCCGATCTGATCAACGAGAAAGGAACCGCGACGATAGATAGAGCCGCCGGCAACCGCTTCGAAGATATGACTCAGGAGGGACCGCGCAGTCAGGGGATCGAACACCACTGGTACCTGGCAGGTTGGAATCTTGCGGGCACCCAGGCGCCGTGCGGCGCGTTCAGCTGCTTTTTTCCCGACTTCCTCAGGCGATTCCAATTGATTGCGATGGCGTGCGGCGGACATCCAGTGATCCCGCTGCATGCCGTCCTTGCATTGGGCGACCGGCACGCAAACCAAAGTCGATACGGTGCCCTCGTAGGCGCCGAGAAATCCCAGTGAGTTCGCCAATGTCACCCGGGACCGAGCGTACTCAAACGCAGCTCCTTCGGAATTCACAATGGCTTTGTCCGCATTGAGGGCCGCAGCTTCCGTCCGAAGGGCCAGATTGATGCGCTGTTCCGGCTTGAGGTTTTCCCAGGCTGGATCCAGCAGGTTCAAATCAGGAAACTCGCTTTGGAATATGGATCGTTCCGGAAGGCCGCCACTGTCGTCCTCCGAAGTCAGGCGGGCCATCTCGATAGTTTCGTCAACCAATTTATCCGTAAGGGATTCGGAGAGATCCGATGTGTGCGAGGTTGCCGTGCGCTTTCCGACGAAGACGCGGAGAAGCAAACTGCGCGAGATCGCTTCCTTCAGGGTTTCAATCTCGCCCATCCGCACGTTGACCGAAAACGTGTCGTCTTCGCGGAGCATCACGTCCGCAGCCGAGGCGCCGCTCTTGTTTGCACGCTTGATGACGCGCTCGGCGATCTGCTTCAGCTCGTGCATCATCTTGTATGAATTTTCACTTTTCCGTGCCGCCGACCGTGATCTCGCGAATCTTGATCGTCGGAAGACCCACGCTGACGGGAATCGTTTGTCCATCCTTGCCGCAGATTCCGACGCCGTGGTCCAGCTTGAGATCATTTCCCACTGCTGTTACTTGTCTCAGCACGGTCGGCNCACCCTCAATGAGATATGCCTCGCTGGCCGAAAAAACGAATTTGCCGCTGGTGATGTCGACCTGGCCGCCGCCAAAGTGTACGGCGTAAAGACCTTTTTTCACAGACTTGATAATGTCTTCCGGGGCCGATTCCCCGGCCATCATGAATGTGTTCGTCATGCGTGGCATGGGAATGTGGTCATAACTCTGCCGGCGGCCGTTTCCGGTCAGCGGTGAGTTCATGAGCTTCGCACTCAATCGGTCCTGCAGGTAACCCTGGAGCACACCTTTCTCGATCAGGACCGTTTTGTGGGTGGGATTGCCTTCGTCGTCCATGTTGAGCGAGCCGCGACGGAATGGAATTGTTCCATCGTCCACGACGGTGCAGAGTTCTGAGCCTACCTTCTGCCCGATCAATCCCGAAAATGCCGATGTCTTCTTACGGTTAAAATCGGCCTCCAGGCCGTGGCCGATCGCTTCGTGCAGGAGGATGCCTGGCCAGCCGGGCCCGAGCACGACTTCCATCGACCCGGCAGGCGCATCAATGGCGCGGAGTTGCAGGATCGNTGGCGGGCACTTTCGCAGGCCAGTTCCTTCGGATCCAATTCACCCGTAAAGACATCGAGGGCGCGGCGGCCGCCGCCACCCTGATAACCCGACTGCCGCTGGCCGGTTTCCTCGGCGATGCACATCACATTGAGTCGTACGAGGGGCTGGAGATCCCAGGAACACCGTCCATCAGATGTGGCGATGAGAACGTGCTTGGTCTCGTCGATGTAGCTGACCTGGACCTGTTTGATCCGAGGATCGTATCCACGCGCAGCCTGATCTGCCTCCTCGAGCAGCCTGATTTTTTGGGCGATCTCAAGGTCGGCGGGAACTACCGGCACCGAATAGAGTCCTCGATCCTGGGCCATAGGATTCGGAATTCCGATACGTCCGCCCTGCGCCGACGAACTTGCAATAAACGCTGCGGTGCGGGCAGCCTTGATAATGTGCTCGCGATTCAGGTCGTCTGAATAGGCGTATCCCGTCTTCTCTCCGGAAACGACTCGAACGCCAACGCCGATGTTGACGCCTTTCGTAGCGCTCTTGACGATCTGTTCCTCGAGGACAATGGAGTGCGTGATCCGATACTCAAAATAGAGATCTGCGTAATCGCCGCCCCGGGATAAAGCCTCGCCAAGATAGGCCTCCAGATCGCTGCTGGTGACGTTGTAGTTCTCGAGAAACGTCGACTTACTTACTTCCATCTAACGGATTCCCATCCTCACCCACCGGTCCCACGACTACTAGAGTGTAGTTTTCGCTGTCGAGATACATCTTTGACGCACGGGCGATATCTTCGATCGTTATCGCCCGAATATATTCGGGATACTTTTCGACATAATCGAAACCCAGCTTATAGACCTCAGCATGTACAAGAAACCGGGCAATTTGCGGGCTCGACTCGAAGGCAAATACAAAGCTGCCGGTTAAATAGTCTTTCGCGTCCTGAAGCTCCTGAGCGGTCACGGGTTCCTCGATGATCCGGCGAATCTCATTGACCAGCCCCTCTGTCGCAAGCTTCATATTTTCCGGAGAGGTTCCAATAAATGAAATAAACCGACCGGGATCCAAACCGGCCGTCATCGTAATGCTCGCAAAGGTGGTATAGGCCAAACCTAGCTCGTCGCGCAGGCGCTGCGGAATTCGGGCGGTGAATCCGGCACCGCCACCCAGAATCGTATCGAGCACCTGAAGGGCGTAAAAGTCCGGATTCGTTCGGGTGACTCCCAGGTGGCCCAGATAGATGTTCAACTGCTGGGCGGGCATCGCGATGAACTTCTTGCGCTTTCCGGTTTGTTTTACAGGGCTGGGATATGTTGGATGGACGATCGTTTTCGCGGGCCAACCTCCGAACGTGTTCTGAATCCTGGGAAGAAGCTCCGAAATCCGAAAATCGCCGACGATCGAAAGAATCACGTTATTCGGGGCGAAGTACTGCCTGTGAAAATCAAGAAGATCGTTCCGGTTAATCCTCTCGACCGTTTCAGGGTAACCGTGCGACGGCCGATGTAACGGATGATCCTGGTATACAAGCTCGTTGAAAGCCCAGCCCGCAACGACCTGCGGACGATCCTTTGCACTCAGGATTTCAGCGAGGGTACGTTCCTTTTCTTTATCGACGTATTCCTGCGGGAAGATCGGCCGGATGAGCAGGTCGGCCAGCAGCTCGAGGCCAAGGTCGACGTCTTTATTAAGTACGCCGGCGGAAACCACGATGCGCTCGAACGAGCCATCCGCGTCGATTGCGCCGCCAACCGACTCGATCGCGTCTGCAATCTCAAGTGAAGTTCTGTTTTCTGTCCCTTCGTCGAGCAGGCGGCTTGCCATCAATGCCAGGCCCGCCTTCGGTTCGGGGTCGTAACGCGCACCTGTCATTACGCTGGCATTCAGAGATACCGTCGGAATAGATGGGTTTTCAACCAGAAGAACCTTGAGGCCGTTTTCCAGGACATGACTATGGACATCGAAGGAGCGAACTCCGAGTTCAGTCGGTTTCAAGTTCATCCTCCTCCCGGTCGGACCCATCGCTCAACATGCGGCCAACTGTTCTGTTGTTTTCGTCCAGAAAACGGCCGCTCGTTGCCACAACTTCGTCGGTCGTAACGGCGGCGACGCGCTGGAGATACGTATCGATGTAGTCCAGGCCGTAGAGCGTCTCGATTTGACCGAGGAGGATCGCCTGGTCCAGGGTCCGTTCGCGCGAAAGAATGAAGTGCGCTTCGATCTGATGCTTTGCGCGATCCAATTCGTGGGCCGTCACACCCTCCGAGACAACACGCGCGAGCTCGTCGTAAATGCTCGCCTCGATATCGTCGATCGAATGATTCCCTCGAGCCTCCGCTCGAATGTGAAACAGAGTTGGATCCTTCGCCTCGCCGTATTCGGCGGAAACGAAGGTCACCGACTGCTCGCGTTCGACCATCCTCTGATAGAGGCGGGATGCTTTTCCTTCGGCCAGAACAACCGCGAGCACCTGAAGCGCATAGCTGTCCTGCTGCGCGATCTCGGGTGCGTGATACGCAATGGCCAGCCGCGGCACCTTAGAGCGCCACCGGACCACCAGCCGTCTTTCGCCGCGTTGTGGAGGTTCCTTAAGCAGCAGCGGCAGCGCCGGCGCACCAGCGGGAATGGGGCTGAACGCGCGCACTACATTGGCCAGCACGCGATCGGTGTCGAAGTCGCCGGCGATAACCAGGATGGCATTATTCGGTTGGTAGTACTTCCGGTAGTACGCCTGTTGCTGCTCTACTGTCGCGCGTTCCACGTCCTGGAGCCAACCCACAATCGGATTTCGATAGGGATGAACCTTGTAGGCAGACGCTTCCAGTTCCTGCAGAAGAAGACCCCAGGGTGAGTCGAGCCCGGTCTTCAGTTCTTCAATCACCACCTTCTTTTCGGCTTCAAACTCGTCCGGCTCAAAGGAACAGTTCACCATGCGGTCGGCTTCGATCTCCAAAGCGATGTCCCAGCGGTCGGAGGCGAAATTGAAGTAATACGCAGTGAAATCGTGTGACGTGAACGCGTTATTACCCCCGCCGTTCTTCAGGGTAATGAGGTCGATCTGCCCTTTTTTGAAGCGGTCCGTACCTTTGAACAGCATGTGCTCGAGGAAATGAGACTTTCCCGTGTGTCCCAGTTCTTCGTTGCGCGAGCCAACCCGGTACCAGATCATGGTCGTCACAATCGGCGAGGTATGGACTTCCTTGGTCAGGACGACCAACCCATTATCGAGAAGTGTTCGCCGAACATCTGCTGTCGCAAACGCGGAAGGAGTTAACAGAGAAGACATCTGCTTTTTTAGGCTATAAATAGTTAGACTGTTCTAAAACGGGCGTGCCGCGGCCAGTGGAGCAGTCGCGTATGGAGTTTTATCTACCGTTGTCGAAATTATCATGAGGTTGAACGACGTTTTGCGATTCTGGGAATCCCTAATCGGTTCAGTGATAAGGAAAAACAGAATCTCACACCGACTAACGTAGTAAATAACGGCGACCGCGTCATCGGATTTCCTGTTCCCGAAGCAAATAAAGGTCTTAACATACTGAATTTAAGGAGGATTCTTGGGACGGATCCGGGCAGACAACCCTCCTTCTTCGACCATCCCTGGTATCTGGAAGAGCCTTTTGCATCTGTAGATTGCGAACCGGGCTGGCATTTCCTGCATATGGAGGTTCTTCCGGCTTCCCTTTCTGAACCCGTAAGCTACGTTCGTAGTTTGAGGTTACAGGGATTGGAGTTACCCTCCGCGGCCGAGGTATCGCTGATGCTTTTTCTTCATTATGCCGCCACGAGGGAACAGCTGCTCCAGAAGAAACACACCTGGTGCGGAGACACGGCAACTCTCGAACGATTTGTAACGGTCGGGGCGTTCGGGAGGAATGGGCTTTTTGTGAGCGCCCATCCGGGCGCTTACTTCAGCCGCGGTCTCGGTATCTGCGCAAGACTGGTTAACGGATGAACGCGGGCTTTAGCTCGCGTGATGTTGAGTCTTTCGGCTGACCTGAATTCGAATGAGAGCACGCTCGAGGGCGACGAGAGCGCGATCATAGTCCACGTCTTCGCCCCCTTTCGCAATACGTTCTTCGGCCCGCCGTTTCGCGCGTTCGGCTCTTTCGAGATCGATCTCTTGAGCGCGTTCGGCCGTTTCGGCCAGAATTCGGACTTGATTCGGCAGCACCTCAACAAAGCCCCAGGCGACCGACAGGAAAAACCATCGATCACCTTTCCGGTACCCCAGCTCCCCTACTTTCAATTCTGAAAAAAGGGGCGCGTGACCCGGAAGGACGCCGAGGTATCCCTCGGCGCCCGGGATTTCCAGTTCGTCCACTTGCTCGTGAACGATCGCGCGTTCCGGAGTGACGATGGTCAGATCGATGATTCCTTCAGGCATTGGCTATTTGGTCGCGGCCCGGATTCTCTCCGCTTGTTCCATGGCTTCCTCGATTGTTCCGACCATGCGGAATGCCTGTTCGGGCATGTCGTCGTGCTTGCCTTCGACGATTTCTTTGAAGCCTTTGATGGTATCGGCAATCTTGACGTACTTTCCTTTTTGACCGGTAAACTGTTCCGCCACGAAGAACGGTTGCGAAAGGAACTGCTGGATCTTTCGGGCCCGGGACACCGTCAGCTTGTCTTCCTCGGAAAGTTCGTCAATTCCGAGAATGGCGATGATGTCCTGCAGGTCCTTGTATTTCTGCAAGACCGCTTTTACACCGCGCGCCACGTTATAGTGCTCGGCGCCGACAATGTGGGGATCGAGAATTCGAGACGTAGAAGCCAACGGATCGACGGCTGGATAGATACCAAGTTCCACGATTTGCCGCGACAGGTTGGTCGTGGCATCGAGGTGGGCGAATGTCGTGGCCGGTGCGGGATCCGTATAGTCGTCCGCCGGAACGTAGATTGCCTGAACGGACGTGATGGATCCTTTCGTAGTAGACGTAATTCGTTCCTGAAGCTCGCCCATCTCGCTTGCCAGTGTTGGCTGATAACCTACCGCCGAGGGCATTCTGCCCAGAAGAGCAGACACTTCGGAACCAGCCTGTGTGAATCGAAAGATGTTATCGATGAAGAGCAGAACGTCCTGACCCTCATCATCGCGGAAATACTCCGCTGTTGTGAGCGCCGTCAGAGCCACGCGCAATCTGGCACCGGGCGGTTCAGTCATCTGACCATAAATCAAAGCCGTTTTATTGATAACACCGGATTCCTTCATTTCCAGCCAGAGGTCGTTTCCTTCACGTGTCCGTTCACCAACCCCGCCAAAAACGGAAATGCCGCCGTGCTTGGTTGCGATGTTGTTGATCAGTTCCTGAATGATAACCGTCTTGCCAACGCCGGCGCCGCCGAACAAGCCGATCTTGCCGCCTTTCAAATACGGCTCGATCAGATCGACAACTTTGATTCCGGTCTCGAACATTTCGAGGCGCGTGTTCTGCTCGACAAGTGAAGGCGCATGCCTATGGATTGGATCCCGGCGCTTCGCCTGGACCGGTCCCATCTTGTCTACCGGTTCTCCGATGACGTTGATGACTCTGCCGAGGGTTCCGGTGCCAACCGGCACGGTAACCGGACCCTGAAGATCCTCTGCCGGCATACCGCGCACCATGCCGTCGGTAGGCTTGAGGGCGATGCAGCGGACGCGGCCTTCTCCAAGGTGCTGCTGCACTTCTACAATCACATCGATGGGAGAAGGCACATTGAAGCCGGCGCTGGTAATGTGGAGTGCCGTGTAGATGGACGGCTGCTTTCCTTCCGGAAATTCGACGTCTACGGCGGGCCCGATAACCTGAGAAACTTTTCCGATATTTGCCATTTATAACGCTCCAGCCCCACTGACCACTTCAATGATTTCCCGCGTGATCGCCGCCTGGCGAATGCGGTTCATATTGAGGGTCAAACTATCAATCATGTCGCCTGCATTTCTTGAAGCGGTGTCCATTGCAGCCATTCGCGCGCCGTGCTCGGATGCGGCGGATTCCAACAGCGCCCGGTAAATCTGCACTTCGACATACCGAGGCAGCATCCGATTGAAAATCTCCTGTGGCGGCTGCTCGAAGATGTAATCGGGACCGGGCTGAGTTCGATCCACCTCAGGCCGAGTCAGCGGAAGCAGTTTCTCGACAACGACGCGTTGTTGAATGACCGACTTGAACTCATTGTAAATGATGTAGACAGCGTCGACTTCCTTTTCTGCATAAGCCTTTATGACTGTTTCGGAAATGTCTTTTGCATGTCCGTAG
>QHXD01000307.1:0-1845 GCA_003223895.1 Acidobacteriota bacterium | reverse complement strand
CGCGGCCCTTTCGGCCGACCAGAGCCAGGTTCAGTGTCTGGCCTCTGTGATCGCGCACAAAGGTTTGAGCGCTCCGGATAATGTTGGAGTTGAATGCTCCGCACAAGCCGCGGTCTGCAGTAACGATCACGAAAAGGATCCGTTGCTCCGGCCGAATCTCAAGGAGCGGATGCGATATGTCCTCCTCGATATGGGACGTCAGGTTCGCCAACACCCTTCGCAGTTGTTCCGCGTACGGCCGCGCGCTGAAAACGCGCTCCTGCGCGCGTCGAAGTCGCGCCGCCGCGACGGTCTTCATGGCCTTCGTGAGCTGCTGCGTGTTCTTGACGGACCGGATGCGGCGCCGAATGTCTAACAGGCTAGGCATATCTTAGGCTGATCGCTTCTGTTCGGTTTTGAATTTCTCTTTGGCTTCCGCGAGAACCTTCTGGAGTTCCGGTTTTATCTCGTCGTCGATCGCCTTGCGCTCTCGAACCTTTTTCAAGAGCCCGGCGTGGCTCGTATCGAGGAAGCGATAGAGCGACTGCTCGAACGGCCGGCAGTCCATAACATCGAGATCATCAAGGATTCCGCTGGTCCCGGCAAAAATGATGATGACCTGCTTTTCAACGGGAAGCGGCACATACTGATCCTGCTTGAGAATTTCGGTAAGTCGCTGGCCACGATTCAATTGGGCCGCCGTCACCTTGTCGAGATCTGAACCAAACTGGGCGAAGGCGGCCAGCGCGCGGAACTGCGCCATTTCCAGACGCAATGAGCCGGCAACCTGGCGCATGGCTTTGATCTGCGCATTGCCGCCTACGCGCGAAACCGAAAGGCCCGTATTGACGGCTGGACGTACACCCGAGTGAAAAAGATCGGTCTCGAGATAGATTTGACCGTCAGTAATCGAAATGACGTTCGTCGGAATATAGGCCGAGACGTCACCCGCCTGGGTCTCGATGATAGGAAGCGCCGTTAACGAACCCGCGCCGTTTTCGTCGTTCAGCTTCGCAGCACGCTCCAGCAGACGGGAGTGCAGGTAGAACACATCGCCGGGATATGCTTCGCGGCCAGGGGGACGCCGAAGCAGCAATGAAATTTCGCGGTACGCGGCTGCGTGTTTTGAAAGGTCGTCGTAGATGCAGAGGGCGTGTTTCTTGTTGTCCCGGAAATATTCGCCGATCGCGCATCCGGCATAGGGCGCAATGTATTGCATTGGGGCGGGATCGCTGGCGGAGGCCGAAACGACAACGGTGTAGTCCATTGCACCGTTAGCCTCGAGCGTCTTCACTACCTGGGCTACAGTGGAGCGCTTCTGGCCGATGGCCACGTACACACAAATCACGTCGAGACCTTTTTGGTTGATGATGGTATCGATCGCGACCGCCGTTTTTCCCGTCTGACGGTCTCCGATGATCAACTCGCGCTGTCCGCAGCCAATCGGAATCATCGAGTCAATTGCTTTCAATCCAGTCTGAAGTGGTTCCTTCACGGGTTGGCGATCGACAACACCGGGAGCGATGCGTTCCACGGGGCTGGACTTCTCCGTAAAGATCTGTCCTTTTCCATCGATGGGCTGAGCCAGAGCATCCACGACGCGGCCGATGAGCGCGTCTCCTACCGGTACTTCCATGATGCGGCCGGTGCGCTTCACCTGATCGCCCTCGCGAATTTCGGTGTATTCACCGAGCAACACCACACCGACCTGCGATTCTTCCAGGTTCAAGGCGAGCCCACTCACGCCGTGGGGAAAGTCCAACAGCTCTCCCGCCATGACCTTCTCGAGACCATAAACGCGAGCGATTCCGTCACCCACAGAAATGACGCTGCCGATCTCACTGACCTCGACGCCGGCTTTGTATT
>QHXD01000306.1 GCA_003223895.1 Acidobacteriota bacterium | reverse complement strand
GATTTTCGCGCCGTCAGCTTCCATCGCCTTCATCGCCGCATCGACGTCCCTGACCGAGAAGCCGATGTGGTCGACCACGCTGCCCGCACTGGGCGTTGCCTTCTCGTTCCGTTGAAAAATGACGCGCGTCTCGCCGAACATCAGCCGGTCGGTCCCTTCCGTCGTTGGCTGACCGCCGAGATTTTTCCGGTACCATTCCGCGGCCTTAATCGGATCCGGAGCCGCGAGATGCAGATGGTCGAACATGTTTGCAAAACCGGTCTGTGCGGAGACCTGCGTCGCATAAGCCATGACCATGAGTGCCGAAGCGGCCATCACCCGCAGAACTAATCGCATACATCCTCCTGAACCGGTTCCCGAACAACCCGGCAACCGGAAATAAAGTGGGAAACATGGGCTGCGGCACCGTGCAGGGGCCGGGGTTGATCCAGCTGAATATAATAAGTGCCCAAATCAGGAATCGCAAACGCTGCCCTGTTCAAAAAGCTGATGCACGCGGCGCCTGTTGGACCGCAGGCCTTTCCCTTATCGGGAGCATACACGTCTGCCAATAACTGATTTCCGGTTTGGCCTGCGGCCGTGGTTAACGCGCGGTCAGTGCCGCTGGTAATCGTCAGGAAGTTCCCGGTCTTCAATTGATCACAGTGAGCTGCCGATACGAAGGACGTTGGTAAATCCGGCGGCCGTCAATTCCGGTCCGTTGTGGCAGTTCGTGCATTCGGCGCGAGCGCCGGCTTTGGCATTGCTTAAGATATTGCTTGACAGGCACACTTGCCCCTGACAACATTCGTTTCGCTCAATGATCAATCATCGATGATTCCGAGATCTATTTTACACTCAAGGCACTGTCCGGCCTTCGGCGTGAGCTATGCGCCACAGTTGAATGTAAAGCTTAAAGGGGAAGGGAGGAATCTGAAATGTACACAAGCATCCGGCTGGCGATAATGGTCACACTCTTTAACGTTGGGGCATATGCGCAATCTGGTCTGGGCTCGATCACCGGAACGGTGACGGACTCCACTGAAGCCCGGTTGCCGGGTGCTACCGTGCGCGTTGTCCAGCTTTCCACGAACACGGAACGCGTCACCTTAACAAACGAAGCAGGCCTTTTCAACATCCCATCATTGGTGGCCAGCGACTATTCATTGACCATCGAGCTCCCGGGGTTCAAGCAGAAAAAGCTTGCAAGCCTGACACTAAACGCGTTTCAGAACCTCGCGCTGGGCATGATTACCCTGGAGGTCGAAGGTGCACCCGCCACGACTATCGACGTCACTGCGGAAGCTCCATTGATTCAGACTGAGAATGGTATCCGTGCGACTGCCATTCAATCCGCTCAAGTGACAGAAATGCCCGCGCAGGGACGCAACTGGTCGACGCTGTTGAAAATTATCCCCGGCGCAGCCCCTGTTAATAATCAAGGCATCGTTGGCCGCGAGCTCGACTCCACCGGCTATAACGATTTTCGAGTGAATGGCAAGGACGGCAGACAGACCCAGATGAATCTGGACGGCGGCAGCAACGTCGATCATGGCAACGATGGAAAGACGACCGTGACGCCCAGCCTGGAATCGATCCAGGAAGTTTCGGTTCTCACCAACAATTTCCAGGCCGAATACGGCATCCGCGCAGGCGTCGTGGTGAACGTTGTCACGAAGTCGGGCAGCAACAAATGGCATGGCACGGCTTGGGATTACCTCCGGAATGAAGTCCTCAACGCCAATTCCGCCGACAACAACTTCCTCGGAGTGCCGCGCCCCAAGTATCGTTACAACTACTTCGGCGGCAACCTGGGCGGCCCCATCAAGCGCGACAAGCTGTTCTTCTTTTTTAATCAGGAGAACACCAAGGTCTTTAATCCGTCGGTCGCAGAGCAGACTCGCGTTCCGACCGCGCTCGAGAGAATCGGCGATTTCTCACAGACATTCAATCCGGACGGCACGCGGCCCACGATTTATATGCCGGGCACGCAGGCCGCTGGGTCACCGACGCCGGTTCCGGGCATGAAGATCCCGGCCAGCCTGCTGAGTCCTCTTGGTCTGGCGATCGCCAAAACGTTTCCCGAGCCCAACTACGCCGGCACCAATGGCATCAACTATCTCAACATCCTTCCGAACAAGGACCGCCGCTGGCTGAATGTCGGAAGAGTGGACTGGAACGTTGACGACAAGACCCGTGCCTATGTCCGCTACAGTCATGACATTCAACGGCTGCGCAACCGCGGGCCAGGTTCGGTTGGATTCATGCCTTTCAACTTAACCGGCTGGAACCGTACAGACGTTGCTCTTACGGCCAATGTCACGCATATTTTCACTCCGGCGCTGGTGAACGAGACGATGTTGAATTACCAGAAGGATGACGTCAACAGCGCACTCGAGATCGCAGCGTATCCCGACAGGGTGGACCGTACAAAGGTAGGACTTGGAGATCTTCCGCTCCCGTTTCAGACTCCCCTGAATATTCTGCCTCAGTTCACCAACACCGGGTGGTCCGATTATGGTTTCCCACGGTTTCCCTGGCGCGCCATTGCCCCGGAATGGCAGTTATCGAGCAACTGGACCTGGACCCACGGAACGCACGTCGTCAAGACCGGCGTTCAGTTCATCCAGAACAAGAAGAACGAGAAAGACACCTCCAACCAATTTGGTCTTTTTAACTTCGCTGTGGACTCCGCGAGCAATGTGGATATGGGATATGCTCCGGCCAACCTGCTGACCGGCGCCGTGTCGCAGTTCCAGCAGGTCAACAACGAAGCGCACAAGTACTCGATCTATCGGGACGTCCACTTCTTTATTCAGGACACCTGGAAGGCGACATCAAAGTTGACTCTTGATTACGGTGTGCGCCTCTACCATATCCCGTCTGAATACAACACGAATCCGTCCAGGACCCTGGACGCGGTCTTCGTACCGAGCCTGTACGATCCCAGGAAGGCGCCCCGTTACTACATCGTGAATCCGGCCAACACGAGGACGCTGATCGATCCAGCCTTCCCGAACAATCCGCTTCCTCCGACTGTCTTTAGTGCATTGCTGTATTCGCTGGTTCCCGGATCCGGTGATCCTTTGGACGGCGTCGTCCCGCTGGGCTCGGCCGCAGCCGGCAGAGCGGGAATCCGCGATCCGAGGGCCGTGTTGTTCGCTCCGCGTGGAGGTTTCGCATGGCAGGCGCTTCCGAAGACGGTGTTCCGGGGGGGATTTGGCTGGTCCTACAATCGGCCGACGATCACCCAGGCCATTAACAATTTCGAAAACGGCCTGGCCGACCAGATCGACTATCGCCAGACAAGTCTGGCCACGCTTTCCAACCCCGGTGTGAAGCGTCTTTCGCCGCGCAGTTTCGGCGTGCTGGATGAATCCAGCAACAAGGTGCCCACGATCTACGATTACAGCTTGTCGGTGCAGCGCGAACTACCCGGCGGGTTCGTCCTGGACGTCGCCTACATCGGCAACGTTCAGCAACATCAGATCATTTCTTTCAACATTAACGCTGTTCCAGCAGGAGCCGGCTTCGATCCCAAATACATCGATCCACGTTTGGCCGGCAACAACTTCGCGGGGCCGGTCACTGCCTCAAATCCGGGACCTCTTCCCGGCACGCGGCTTGTCGACAGCAATCTGATGCGGCCTTACCAGGGGTTCAACACCCTCACGCAGATCAGTAACGTCGGGAATAACCGCTATAACTCGCTGCAGACGAACATCACCAAGCGCATGAGCAACGGACTCTCCCTGCAGGTGGTGCATACCTATGGCAAGCTGATCAGCGGCATTGAAAACCCTGGGCTTTGGTCCTACCGTTGGAAGGACTACACCGGCTATCAGGCGAATAACGATCGTGCTCACAACGTGACCATTAACTATGTGTACGACGTGCCCAGTTTGCCCAAACGGCTGGGATGGAATAACGGATTTGCCCGCCAGGCATTGGACGGCTGGAGTGTGGCCCACATCATCAGCTTCCTCAGCGGAATGCCGACTACGCCCATGGTCTCCTCAACCAATGCGGCGGGTTTTTCTCTGACCTACGCCAACAGCACGCAGCCCGTTGCCAACCTCAACACCATTTTCACCGGAAGTCCAGACCTCGCGCCTCGCCTTCAGCCCACTTCCAATCCCAATAAGCGTGGAAGCGATCCGTATCACATGTTCGACATCAATGCGTTTGCTCTTCCGGACATAGGGAATCCGGGACTCGGCTCTCGCAACTACCTGTGGTTGCAGGGAACAATCTCCAATGACGTGACGGTCCGCAAGACCTTCCCGATCCACGAAAGTATGGGAATGGAATTACGCGCAAGTTTCTTCAATCTCTTCAACAATACGCGCCGGCAGACCTTGAACATAACGAACACGTTGACCACATATAGCTTGAACACGTCGGTTACATATAAGATGAAGGGAGCGCAGCTATCCGATGGCTATTCGATCTTCAATAGTCCCGAACAACTGCGTGCCAACCTCCAGGCGTCGAATCCGAACGCTTCGGCGCAGGATCTCTACAATCAATACCGGCAGGGTTTCGGGAGCACGAACCTCACCAGCGTTCTAGATCCGCGGCGAATCGAAATCGGCATGCGGTTCAAGTTCTGACCTGCGCCAACAAATTAAAGATTCTTGCCGCGCGCGTGTTCCAGCCGCGGCAAGAATCCGTCGCAACATGAGCGGCGCATGAAAAATCGTTTGACCACAGCGGCATGCTTACCGGAAGACGCCGAACAGGCGCTTCTCGTCGGGCGTGTCTGGTCACCCGAACTCGATGGTCCAACAACTGTTCTCGTCCGGCGCGACGGTCTTTACGATCTTTCGCGCGCGGCTGCAACTTCCAGTCAACTTTTCAACCTCAGCGATCCCGCGACAGCCATTCGCCGGGCCGGACCATTGCCCCGGCTTGGATCCCTGGATGACGTGTTGGAAAACTCAGCCTTTGATGGCCGGGACAACCGCGTTCCGTGGTTTCTGGCGCCGTGCGATCTGCAGGCGATCAAAGCCAGCGGGGTCACGTTCGTAGCGAGCCTTCTCGAGCGGGTGATCGAGGAACAGGCAAGGGGCAACCCGTCAAAAGCGGAAACGGTTCGCCGGACGATTGTCTCGATCATCGGCGATAATCTGTCCGGACTGAAGCCCGGTTCCCCTGAAGCTCTTCGCCTCAAGGATGTCCTGATCGCCGAGGGGGCCTGGTCGCAGTATCTCGAAGTGGGTATCGGGATAGACGCTGAGATTTTCACAAAATCACAGCCTTTGTCTGCCGTCGGGACCGGCGCCGAGGTCGGGATCCTGGCGAAATCCGAATGGAATAATCCCGAACCCGAAGTCGTGCTGGCCGTGAACAGCACGGGTCAGAGCGTAGGTGCAACACTAGGCAACGACATGAACCTGAGAGACTTCGAAGGACGGAGCGCGCTGCTGCTGGGCAAAGCGAAGGACAATAACGCTTCGTGCGCGATAGGTCCTTTTGTCCGGCTCTTCGACAATCACTTTACGATCGATGACGTCCGCCAGCTTGAGATCGGCCTCGATATCGAAGGTCCCGATGGGTTTGTCTTGACGGGCCTAAGTTCCATGAGTCTGATCAGTCGCGATCCTGTGGAGATCGTGAGCCACGCCATCGGACCCAATCATCAGTATCCCGACGGCTTTATGCTTTTTCTCGGAACGATGTTTTCCCCCACTAAGGACCGCTTTGCACCGGGA
>QHXD01000305.1:656-6283 GCA_003223895.1 Acidobacteriota bacterium | reverse complement strand
GAAGAACCGGATGGACTGCGCGCGGGATCATAGGGGTTTCGAGCAACCCCGAAGGCGGAACCGATGTATCCGGCGGCAAATTCACCCATATTTGTTTTCGCCAGAATGATGGCCCCAGCCTTCTTCATCTTCATCGTGATGGTGGCGTCTCGCCGGGGAACGAATTCCTTGAAGATCTCGGACCCGTAAGTGGTCGGCATGTCGCTCGTTTCGACCTGGTCCTTTAGAAGAACGGGAATGCAATGCAGGGGACCCACCGGTCCGGACGAGGCAAAGGCCGCATCCAGGTGCTCGGCTTCCTGGAGCGCTCGGGAGTTGATGGTTTGAACGGCATTCAGGCGCGGCCCCTCCTTGTCGTAAGCCTGAATGCGCTTGAGATAGAGGTTTACCAGTTCGCGGCACGTAATCCGCCTGGATTGGAATGCCGCGTGGATATCCTGAATCGTCGCTTCCAAAAGGTGAAAAGCTCCCGGGCTCGCCGAGGCCCGTGGCGCCTGAGCCGCTGCGCGGCCGGGGCCAGTGGCCAGAATCAGGACAAGTAGAGCGCTCGCTATCAATCTTGAGTCGCGCATTCGATGCGTCCTCCTAAGGCAGAACCGCCGTCGCCTCAATTTCCACCTTATATGCCGGATCGGCCAGCTGCTGAATCTGCACCAGCGTGTTAGCCGGGGGACTCGAGCCCACCCACCTGGCTCGCACAGCAGCGACATCCGGAGCCCGAAATTCCGAAATGCTGGTCACGTAGGTCGTCATTTTGACTACCTGGCTGAAGTCTGCTCCCTGAGATTTCAATGCTGTCAGCAGGTTTGCGAACACCTGGTCCACTTGCTCTTTCATTCCGGGCCCAACGACCTTCCCTTCGGAGTTCGTCGCAGTCTGGCCGGCAATGAAGAGGAGTTTTCCGGCTCTAACGATTTGCGTGTAGGTCCCCGATGCAGGTTTCGAAAGTCCAGGCGGATTGATTTTCTCCAGCTTTTGAGCGGCCACCGGCGCCACTGTTACCAGAACCAACAATAGTAATGTCGTCGTTTTTTTCATGAGAATTACCTCGGGGGATTCGTGTCTGCCGAGGAGCCAGCAAATATGTTGCGGCCGTCAGCGAGAGTGACTTTTCGGGCATTCGCCATCTTTGCGCCGTCCTTGGCAAGGTAGCCCTCGACGCTGACCTGCTCTCCAATTTTCAGGGAGTCCTGTTTCCATCCGAGCTTTCGTAGCAGGATTGGGCTGCCAAGCTCAAAGTTCCAGTTGGTAACAGCGCCTCGCGCATCTTTGACGTCAAGATAGAAGCGGGCGTGAGGATTGGTCCACTCGACCTTCGTGATGGTTCCCATGAACTGCATCAGTTTCGCGGAGTCGTATTCGGCCGTGAAGGAATGATGCGCAGTCATGGGTTCGGGCGCCAGAAGCAGAACCAAACCGACTAGCATTAAAGCCATACCGATTCTCATTGGCAGCTCCCATTTATTTACCGATCAAGTGTTCCACGTCCTGGTTATTCTCGTTACAGGTAAACTCCAGAACTTCCTCGGTTGCTGGAGCGAGCGTGGCAACCCCTCTCGTCTTCCAGGGCATCTTGAAAGCGCCGGGGTCGTCAAACGTGGTTTCAATTTCGAGATGCCCCAAATCGGGCCGCCGAAGGCGTGTTGTTACACGGAGCTTGTCCGTGTGTGGTACGGCTTCTCCTAACCATGTCTTGTCGTTGAAGCCGACCGTGTCGATCACCAGAGTGTCTCCTTCCCACGTTCCGACGGAGTGTCCAGTCCATGAGGGGCCGAAGTCTTTCGGATGCCCTCGTCCATCGAGGTAAATCTGGCGATAACCCGGGATGTCGTACTCAACGATCGTGACCAGGAAATCCCGACTCTGCACGACTCTGTTCAGAAAGACATTGAATGGTGCCACATTGAACGGGAGGCATCGTGCTTCTGGGTTGTCTTTGAGATTGTGGTCCGTCCGCTCCTTCTCGAGAGCCTGAGCCCATGGAAGCAATTCCGGTCCAGCCTCACCTCCGCCGCCCGGTAGCGGACCATTCCAAACTCCCGAAAAGTCAGGTTGGCCATCTGGAGTTCGAGGTGCAGGACCTTCGGGAGGCTTTGGTCTGCTGAAAAACAACCTGCCGAAATTTGCTCGGTCCTCTCCGAGCGTTTCCAAGGAAACGAAATCGCCGATCGGGATGTCGGCGCGTTGCGTTTGACCTGCTTGGACGACGACGATATCTTTGTGTTCATATCGTTTGAACCCAAAGGAAGTGGCCGTCAGTTCGTACTTTCCCGGCGGCAACTGAGAGAGCGTGTAGCTTCCGGACTGGACGCTGGCAGCTTTGTAGACGGCGCCCGTCTCCACATTCTTTGCCTGTATTGAAGCACCGGCCACAGGCGTGCGGGCCGTGTCGGAAACCGAACCCGTAATGGTGCCGTAGTTACTCTGTGCAGATGCTGCCGTTGCAAAGAGAAGTAACCAGGGGACGATCAGTGATCGCATGGAGTCTCCTTAGAGGCAGATGATAGCCTCATGGAGCCTCACCGTCAAAAATCGCGGTTCGCGGCGCGATCAGTTATATGACACGTAAACTTCTCGGATTCCGCTTGAATGAGATCCCGCTCGATTCTGTGACCATCATTTTGTACGTCGGTGGCCGCCATGGTTTCGGGCCAGGGCCAGCACCGTCAGCGGCTGAACCCCGATCGGCCCGACCAGAGTCCCGAAAAGCACTCGGCTCAGGACAGACCCTACCTTATGACCGAGGCCAAGGACACAATGACTCGGCATTTCATAAGGTCCGCCGGTCCTTATGTGAAGCACATCCCCTGCACTTAATGCTTAGAGTAACCTTGGCCCAATCTTCTGCATCCGCCTTCGAATAAGGCGCTGGCTTCATCTGCAGACCTGTTGCGTTCAATTCCATGCGTGGCGTCGTCACGGCCTAACCGCCTGCCACTCAGCCGCCGCACTTTTTAGCGGCCGGCTGCAGCGGCGGGTTAGCCAGTTTCTAAAGTAGTGTATTTATCAAATGTCAGATATGTACCAATTCGTGGGTGTCCGCGACTTTGCAGCTTGTCGTTCAATCCACTGACTATTGAAGTTAAGAAAAAGATGACTTTCATCAAACGAAACCGATACGGGCCGATTGTCGGCTGCATTGTCGTGTTAGCCGTCTCGGAAGGGGATCTCAACTTCTGCGTAGCTGCCTGGCACGGCTGCGTCAATTGCCGCAACAATCGAAGGAATCACTTGCTGGATTCGAGGCCAGCTCGTCGAGAGCAGCACAACGATCCCTGTGCGTCGACCGGTTAAATTTTGTTGGTACTTGAGCCTCGTATCCGTACTGACCAAGACCTCGTACCCTTCTCGTTCGGCCGTGTCGAGCAACTCACCATTCCTTAACTTCGACCACCCTCTTTCGTAAGCGGTCGACACATTGTGCGGTGTCAGTGATTTCCGTAGTGGGTCGGGAGTACCCTGGTCGAATAGTACGCGCATCTAGGCAGGTGCCAAGGCGCTCCGGGCCGCGTGTTCGAGAACAGCACGTACTTGTTCCAGCGTGACTCCGGGGAACCACTCGACAAACTGTGACGCGGATGCCCCGTCCTCGAGATTTTCAAACAGTGCGGCCACGGGGATGCGGGTGCCGCGGAATACCCACGCGCCGCTGACACGTTCCGGGTCCCGCTCGACTGCGGGACAAGATGACCAATCGATCATGCCCAAATAGTACCACCGCCATGGCGACCGTGGGACGGCTAACGATTTTGGCGCTCAGCCGCAAGCGGCGCGAGATTCATTCTGCGATATGCCAAAACCGAAACGCGCCGCTTGGCGGCGACAGCGCCGGGTTGGGCGGCCCGTCTAGGTGACTGGTGTTCTGAACCACGTTGCCGCCGTTGGTTTTTGAACAGAATGAAGCTTGCGCAGCAGGACACCGAACAAGTTGCGTACCGTATCTTGAAACTTCCGCCGTCCCGTCGCCGCCGCTAGTAAATGGATTCGCTCTGGATCGGGCGTGTTGCGCGAAAGGTTGGCAACGAACAGCTTCCACCCAATCCAGCTTTTCGCCCAAAACCGGACCGTAGAGAAATAGCAGCACGCAGAGAGCCTGATTCGGCGTTGATGCAGACCCATTGCGTTCGGACGCCAAATGCGACAAGAAGCGGTTCACCTCCTCGCCCGACATCGTCGACGGGTGGCGTTTTCCGTGGAACAAAATGAATCGGCGAATCCAGACACGGCTCACGCGTGCGGTCTCACGCGCGCAAGACGTTGATGACCGGTGGTTGCCGAAGCGTTTGATAAACGACGCAATAGCGTTCGGTCAACCGCATCAGCGTGGCCAGCTGTTCCTCCGAAGCATCCGTGTCGAGATGGAAAGTGAGCCGAATCTCTTGAAAGCCGACGGGTGCCTCCCTGCTTACGCCGAGAGTGCCTCGAAAATCGAGGTCGCCTTCGACGTGGACCGTGCCATTACGGATGACGAGCCCAATCGCCGTGGCCACGGCTCCCAGCGTAACGCCCGCGCAGGCCGCGAGAGCCTCGAGCAGCATGTCCCCCGAGCAGGCAAAAGCACCGGAACCTCCTGTCGCCGGATGCAGCCCGGCTTCGACCAGCGCTTTCCCGGTCTCGATGCGACAGGTGATGCCTTCACCGATGCGTCCGTCCGCCTTCAGGGTAATCAGCGCCGCATCGGGGTCCACGCGATATCGTTCCTTGAGCGGCGTCTGCGCCGCGCGTAGTTCGTCGACGTTCATATCTCGCCATAAAACACAAAGCGGCTCCAAAATTACACAAATCTTTAGGTATCCCGCTAAACTGTTGGTCTCGTTTCAAGACAGAAGAGATCCCGGGAGGTGAGATGGGGACTAAGCAGAGGTGCATCTCAATCGTCGTGTTGTGCGCGCTGTGCTTCCAGGCATCCTGGGAGGTCGCGAGGAGCCAGGCGAATCAGACGCCGGCGGTCGTCGGCACCGCGCTCGACATCCCGGGAGTGGTCAAGGGCGGTACAAAGATCGAACGGATCAAAGAAGGATTCAACGGCCTGGACGATCCGATCGGTCTGATGGACGGCACGCTGGTGTTCTCGGAGCCGGGAGCGCGCCGGCTCCACAGGATGGACACCAGGACCCTTCAGTCCTCGGTACTCGTCGCCGAGTCCAATGAGTCGCACGGCGTCACCCAGGACGTCATGGGCCGTTTGATCTCAGCGCAGGCGCGGGATGGATCTACAAGGATTGGGGTGATCTATCCGCCAGGCAGCGAAGTCGTACTCGCAGATAATTTCGAGGGCAAACCGTTCAGCCGCCCCAACGATGTAATCGTCGCCAGGAACGGTGGCGTCTACTTCACGGACCCAGGGCTTACGGTGCAACAGGCCGAGGAGTTGGTGAAGACGCAGGGTGGCAAGCCGCTTGCACCGCGGTTGCCGGCAGCCGTGTACTACATCCCGCCCGGCAAAGCGGCGCTCAGGATTGAAGAGAAATTGATCCGACCGAACGGGATTCAACTGAGCCGGGACGAGAAGACGTTGTACGCCGGCGACTCGAACGGCATCCATATCATCGCGTGGGATATCCAGCCGAATGGCCTGGTGCGCAACCGCCGCAACTTCGGCACACTGGAAGGCCGAAGCACGCGGG
>QHXD01000305.1:0-558 GCA_003223895.1 Acidobacteriota bacterium | reverse complement strand
GGGACCATCCCGGTGCGTTGTCCACCAGCGGACTGCCAGAACCTCGCATTCAGCGGGCCGGATAAGACGACCCTCTACATCGCCGGCGCGGGTTCTCTCTACAAGGTGGATATGGTCGCCCGAGGATTCACGGGACGGCCGAAGTAGCGAGAGCTGCCAGCGAGTTTGGATTCGTGTCTAACGGCTGCTGGTACTCGTGGTACGCGGAACGGTCTTGCCGTACACCTCGATCATGCCAAGTTGAATATACCCCCCGGTGCCGTGGCCGCTGCCTGGCATCAAGTCCGCGAAGCCGATTTCTTCAACCTTGCTAAGGTCCGGATTGGGGACCCAGATTTCATTGTTTGGATTTGCTGCTGCGGGCCCGCTATTGACCGTGACCACTCGATCTGGATTCAGCTTGATCCAGCGGATGTTCGTCAATGAGAACTCACTCAGAGATAGCTTAGGCACCGAAGAAAATGCGAGATCTCCAACCAGCATGGTGCCATTCGCAAGCTTCACCACGGGCCGAACCACATGAAAACCGGATGTCTTGGTGAACCACCGGATGTTGGC
>QHXD01000297.1:4801-12951 GCA_003223895.1 Acidobacteriota bacterium | reverse complement strand
GAAATGAATTCATGGCAGTTCTTCTGAAGAATGATGCTGGTGAACGCGCGGCCTCCGACAACCAGCACTTTCTTGTCGTACTGTTTCAGTTTCTCGACAAGCGCGATGAAGTCACTGTCTCCGCCGACGATGACAAAGGCATTGATGTGGTTGCGGGTGAAAGCCATCTCCAGCGCATCGAGCGCCAGGTTGATGTCGGCGCCATTCTTGTCACCACCCGGAGTCAGGTTTCGCTGCACCATCTGGATGGCATGCTGCGTCATGCTCCGGCTGTGTTCACCGGCCCGCTTCCAATCGCCATACGCGATTTTCGTGACGACTTCGCCGCGCTCCTTGATGGCCTCCAGAACTGCGCCAATGTCGAAATGCCGGTTCAGCGTGCTCTTGACGCCGATTTCGATGTTGTCGAAGTCGATGAACACAGCAATCTTTAAGCGATCCTCTACCATAATTACTGAGGATAGCAAAAAAGGAGCCGCGAATTACGCGAATTACGCTAAAGCTATTTCCGGGAGATATCCACAATACTGACTTTATTTACCCCGCTGCCGGCGATGTAGATTTGCTTACCGTCCTTCGTTGCAACAAAGTGACGCAGGACGCCACCACCGGACGGAATCGGCCATTTCATGAAGCTGTTGTCCTTCGGATCGAAGCGGACCAGTGTGTTCGGCGTTACGTTCGACTCACTGTACCAAACGGTTCCGTCCGACATCGTGAGAATCGCGTAGGGACGCGAATTCGGACCGCCGGGCGAAGGCCATTCTTCAACCAAGCAGCAACAGGGATAGCGACGCGATACTTATACGCGACATGCGGAAGCCTCCTGATGGAGCTATTTTTTGAACAGGTTATCGAAAGCGCTGCGGGCATCCGACGGCTTCGTGGTGACACCGCTGCTGTTGTTCCCGCCGGAGTCCCGGGTTTCCCGCTCAATCGATGCGCGGGCCATGAAGAACTCACACTTATTGCGCAAATCTTTCTTGGTGATACGTTCGGGAATGGGCTGCGTGCACTCGAACTGGGCGGCCGTGTCGAAGTGACGGCAGTTCTTGCAGGATCGGAGGTCGGCCTTACATTTGGGACACTGGCTCTCGTACTTGATTTGGACGGGCAGTGGAACGATAGCCCCGCACAAGGCGCAACGCAGGACTTCCTGGAAACCCGGCATCTTCATCAGGCGCGGGCCCTCTTTGGCCTTGGAACCCCGCGGACCCCCCTTGGGCTGTTGGCGTGGTTTTTCCGGGTCGCGTCGCTCACGATCACGGTCGTTATCCTGATAGCCGCGCTGGCCGTATTTTCTGTCCATATTTTCAGGTGGGATTGGTCTTCCCTAAGCCTCTATTCTAAGGCTATTTACGGCTCGACGCCGGAAAAGGTTACAAGCCGGCGCCTACGAATCCATTTTTCCGTCATCCGACAGAATCTTTACGCGGTCTTGAAGTACTTCCGTGACTGCAGCATAGGGGTCGGCGGCCCGGCTGAAGGCCAGTGGATTGATAGGATCACCGAAATGGATCTCCACAGGACGAAATCGGAAACTTCCGCCCCGCGGCCAGGACTCGAAACTACCCCGAATTCCGACGGGGACGATCGGCACTCCCAGCTCATAACCCAGGATCGCGGCACCTTTCTTGAATTCGGTCACGCGGCCGTCGATCGAGCGTGTGCCCTCAGGAAACACCAGGAGCACGCGGCCGTGCTTGAGGCCGATGGCCCCAACCTGCATGGCTCGGATGAGGTTCACATTCGGGTCGATTGCGACGCGATGCGTCTGGAAATCGCGCTCTGCCAGTAATCGCTGTAGCCGAGAATGAAGATCTTATAGATGACCCGGCGCGGCAGAGTGGAAATCAACAGCGGTCCATCGAGAAATGATTCGTGATTTGGACAAAGAATGAAAGGAAGCGTTTGAGGAATCTTCTCCAGTCCGTAATATCGCATTCTGAAAAGCAGGCGAGCCGACAACCGGAGAAAACGCATTGCAAGCAGACCCATCGGATTCACGAGCGTTCTCGCACCCAGGATGTAATGACGATAGAGCTCGTCGCCATATCCGACATCAAGGATCTCTTTCCAGCTGCGGCCGGCAGACGCGTCGGAAGCGGTCGAAGTTTCGAATGCGTCGATCAGTTCGCCTAGAGTAAAAATCCGAGTTGCCTGTTGCTCTTCGATATGTACTCCGAGCCGGGCCTCGGCCAGGCCGAGAAGTTCGACACGAGTAAGCGAATCGAATCCAAGGTCGAGCTCGAAAGGATCCAGCGCCCCGGCCTCCGGTTTGTTTTCACGCACGAGTTCTGCAATGACGGAACCGATCTTCTCTCGAAATCGTGGATGATCGTCACCCTTTGCCGGCTCCTGCTGTGTCTCGCGGCGCGCCGCCTCGTCCTGCTGGATTTCGAATCGCCTCAGCTTCCGTGTGACAGTGCGGGGCAAGGCTTCATTACGAACTGACAGTGAATGGATGCGATAGTAAGACGGAACCTGCTTCGAAAGGTTCTCGATCTCGAATCGGATCATTTCCATGATGGAGGTCTGGCCGCGCCTGCGAAACTCGTCCATGTCCGGCACAATGACGGCATGCAGCGACTCGCCGGAAGGCCCACCGCCGTCTTGTGTCAGCCCTAAAACGCACATTTCCTTTATATAGGGGGATTGAGAGTAGTGGGTCTCGATCTCTTCCGGATAGATGTTCTTCCCATTCGCGAGCACGATTACGTCTTTGCTTCGGCCGGTAATCGTCAGGTTCCCGTCGGCGTGGATGAACCCCAGGTCGCCGGTGTGCAACCATCCGTCCTGAATCGCCTCGGCAGTTTGCACCCCGTCGCGGTAATACCCTTTCATCAAAACCGGACCACGAATCCAGACCTCGCCGACTCCTTCTGCATCCGGTGAATCGATGCGGACGGTCACGCCCCGAAGCGGCTTCCCGACGGTACCAATGCGATTGGCGCTCGCCGGTGTTGCCGTCGCTGCCGCCGCGGTTTCCGTAAGGCCGTAGGCTTGAAGCATGGTGTAGCCAAGATCGTTCAAATCCTGCGCAACGCGCGGATCGAAGCGGGAACCGCCACTGGCCAGAAGTTTGAGATCGGGCCCGATCGTGTTGTGGATTTTTGCGAAGAGCTTTCGACGGAGTACCGGATTATCGAGACGGCGTGAGATGGCCATCATCCATCGGAACACCAGACGCATCGGAAACGGCTGCGCGGCCACCTGGGAAAAGATCCGTTTGTGCAGCATATAGAAGAACTGCGGGACGCATATGAAGAACGTAATTCGATAACGATGAAAGGCCTCGACGATACGCTGCGGCGATATCGAGGAAAGGAATACGACGCCGGCGCCCACGCACAGCGGACCGAGAGCTGCGGCGACAAGTGGAAGAATGTGAGAGAAGGGAAGAACGGAGAGAATGCGGTGGTCCGGCGACATTTCGATAGCTTCGATGGCGCCCTGGATTTCGTAGACGAGATTGCTCAACGTGAGTTCCACGCCCTTCGGATCGCCCGTGGTCCCGGACGTGTAGATGATCAGGACGGTATCCTGGGGTGAGGGAACCGGGAAATTTCCGGTCTTGTTTGTCGTCGCGCTCCCGCTGGACTTCGGATTCCGGCTCTGGGTGCAGCACGAAATCTCACATCCGAGCGCCCGGGCAACTGCCGTAGCCTTTTCCAAATTCGGCTCATCCGCAAAAAGGATTCGGCAGCCGGCGTGTTCGGCGAACCGATGGACCGTGGATTCGGGAAGGGTCGTGGCGAGGGGAACAGTCACCGCGCCGACGCGCATTGCTCCGAGAAGAACGAATACCCACTGCGGGATGTTCTCCATAAGGATTCCAACACGGTCACCGCGCTTGACGCCTTTAGCCTCCAGTTCTGCGGCAATGCCGGCAGCCTCAGCGAGCACATCCGCGTAGCCAAACTCCGTGACGTCGTCTTGATGATCGACAGCAAAGGCAAATCTGTCCGGATACCGCTTCGCCCATTCTTCGATGCGATCGAAGATCCAGTTGGAAGACGGGGTCTCGGTTAAGGGCGGTCCCGAAACTTCGGTCAGAAACTTCATAGGGGTTAGCATAACGCAAATCGCCCCGGCTTAAGTCCAGCTACAATACCGTCTTCTGACGGTCTCGGTAAGTTATATTCTCCCTGTGAGAACCATATTACTGCTGACCGTATCCAACATCTTTATGACCTTCGCCTGGTATGGACACCTTAAATTCCGCGAGTCACCGTTGTGGATCGCGATTGTCATAAGCTGGCTCATCGCGTTTGTAGAGTACTGCTTCCAGGTTCCGGCGAATCGTATCGGCTCGTACCAGTTTTCGACGGCGCAATTGAAAACGATCCAGGAAGTGATCACTCTCGTCGTGTTTTCGGTGTTTTCGATGACATACCTGCGTGAACAGTTTCGATGGAATTACCTCGTCGCCTTCGGCCTGATCGTAGGTGCCGTGTTTTTCATGTTCCGTGAGTAGTAGAAATGGAATTTCTGCACATCGAGTCCGGTCCTGAAATTGACGAGATTCGCACGCTGTTCCTGGAGTATGCGCAGTGGTTGAATTTCAGTTTGTACTTCCAGGATTTCGACAAGGAGCTGCAGGGCTTGCCGGGTGAGTATAGCTTACCCCACGGCCGTTTGATCTTGTGCCGGTTCGATGGTAAGGCCGCAGGATGTGTCGCGCTGAAACGGCTGGAACCGCAGGTGTGCGAGATGAAGAGACTTTACGTGCGTCCGGAATTTCGCGGACACCAGCTCGGGCGCGAACTTGCGCTCCATCTGATCGAAGAAGCGCGCCGCACCGGATACACGGCCATGCGGCTGGACACGGTTCGGGGAACGATGGACGCTGCGATCAGGTTGTATCGTTCGCTCGGCTTCGAGGAAATCCCGCCGTACTACAAGAGTCCCGTACCTGAAACGCTTTTTCTGGAGCTGGATCTTCGGAACGCGGGCTAAAGCCAAAAGGAAGCCAAGGAAGCCAGAATGAAGAGGCTCTCCCCATTCTGGCTTCCTTGGCTTCTGGCTTCCTTTTGGCTTTAGCCCGCGTTCTTCAAATCATTGCCTCGTCCCAAAATAACTCGTTGCGCCGGAAGCGCGAAAAGGACAATGGCGAGGCATCCACGGTCTGAAAGCGGCCAGTGCGGATCAATTCGGACATGAGCTTGCCCGTTGCGGGAGACATCATCAGGCCGTGACCGCTGAAGCCGGCAGCGAAGTAAAGCCAGTCCATCTCGGGATGCCTGTCGATGATTCCATTGTGGTCGGGTGTCATTTCATACAGGCCACCCCAGCCGAAGACGAGCTTCAGATCGCAAAACTCGGGAAGCCGCCGCACAAGGTCCGGAAGAAAATCCTCATAGAACCTTTCGATATCGCAGCCGAACCGCACGCCCGGCAGCTCATCCGGTTTCGTTTTGGCGATGACGATCTCATTATTCCAGTCGCTGCGCCAGTGAACGCCGCCGGGATCGATCACCACAGGAAATTCATAGGCCCATAGCCTCGGCAAGGTACATCGGAATAGCTGCTGGCGCACGGGTGTGATTGGCAATTGAACACCAGCCCGTTCCGCGACCGCCGCGGAAAACGCCCCGGACGCGATGACTACGCGATCTGTGGCGATCCGTCCGGATTTGGTCCCATGAATTGCGCCCTTCTCGATCTTCTGAACTTCGTCTGAGATATAGGTTGCCCCGAGTTCTTCGGCCTTCTTCCGAAAAAATCGAAGAGCGGCGCGGGGGTCAACGTAGCCGTCCTTCGGCCCTAACAATCCGCCCACAAGATCGTCGCATCGAAGTTCCGGCACCAGTTTTCGGATATCCGCCACAGTCAACTGTGTGCATTCAGCGCCAAGTGATTTTTGAATTTCGAATCGCCGCTGAAGTTTCTTCCAGTTGGCCTCGTTGGCGAGAAACAGATATCCCCGCTGCCGAAACTGGCAGTCCGGGAACTGTTCGAACACGCTGACGCTGTACTGAACCATCCGGATGTTGACGCTCGACATGAACTGCTGCCTCACGCCACCCATGGCGAGCGCGCTCGATGCAAACTGGTAACTCGGATCGCGCTCGACCACAAGAACGCGTCCTTTGAATCCGTCCTGAAGCAGATTGAAGGCGATGCTGGATCCGATGATCCCGCCACCAATGATGACAACGTCTGCCGTGCTGCTCATACGGATGAAGCAGACACAGCGAATTCCCCTCCTGAAACAGGAGGGGTGGCTGCGCCATCAAGAAAAAGCCCCCGTTCCGAAGCGGCGCAGACGGGGTGGTCGCTCACACGCAGCATTTATTTGATGGCGCGTCCACCCCTCCTTTCCAAGGAGGGGAATACGCTGTTCCCAAAATTTACTCCTTTACTTGCGCGAGAAACTCCCGTACCACCTGTTTCGCATCCCGATGATCGACATCCACCGCGTAGTTCATCCGGCGCATCTGTTCTTCAGATATTTTTCCGCCCAATGCTCTCAGCGCCTCTCGAACCTCGGGATGCTTTTCGACGGTGGCGCGCCGGACGAGCGGTGCAGCATCGTAGGGAGGAAAGTAGTGCTTGTCGTCGACGAGGACAACAAGACCGAGCGCGCTGATCAAACCATCTGTCGAATTGCCTGCGATGAAGTCGACCTGGCGGTCCGCGACTGCCTTGTACGAGAGCGCCAGATCCATCACACGGGGAGGACTCGGAAACTGAAGACTGTAAGTCTTCGCCAGCCCCGGGTAACCATCCTCACGCTCGATGAACTCGTAACCGAACCCTGCGACCCACTTACGAGTATGCGGGGCTGCATCCGAGATAGTCTTGACGTTCATGCTGTCCGCGTCGGATTTCCTCACAATGATCGCGAAGCTGTTGTTGAAACCGAGCGGCTCGGTCCACTCAATACCAAAGCGGGAGTCATACGCGGCTTTGACGGTGTCGTATACGCGGGACGGATCGTTTACAGGCGGCTCCTTGAGAATCGCCGTCAACCCGGTCCCTGTGTATTCCACATACATGTCGAGCTGGCCGGATATGAGAGCCTCGTGACAGACGAGCGTGCCACCGAGATTCAGCCGGCGATCGACCTGGAGGTTCGTCTTGCGTTCGACCTGCTGAGCGAGCATCTCGCCGAGAATGATCTGCTCGGTGAAATTCTTGGAACCCACGACGATTCGTTCTCTACCTGAACAGGAAGCCAGGACACCGACAGCGCAAACCAGGCACAATAGCTTTGAGAACCGCTTCTGAACAGTGCCAAGGCCGAAGTCTGCAAGGAGCGCGAGCGCGGCAGCCGGAATGGCGCCGGCGAGTATCAGGCGGCTGTCCACCATCGACACGCCCCTGAAGATGAACATCCCGAGACCACCCGCCCCGATGGCAGCGGCAATGGTCGCTACTCCGACGCCGATGACCGTCGCCACACGAATTCCGGCAAAGATCACACCAAGAGCCAGCGGAATCTCCACTTTCCACAGAAGCTGACCATCCGTCATTCCCATCCCCCGGCCAGCCTCGCGAATGGCCGGATCGACGCCCGAGATTCCCGTGAACGTATTCCGAATGATTGGAAGCAGCGAATACAGAACCAGCGCAACAATGGCAGTACGCGCGCCAATACCGCCGATGTAGGGAATCGGAATCAGGAATCCGAAAAGGGCCATGCTCGGCACAGTCTGGACAATGTTCGCAAAAGCCAGGATCGGGCGGGTCATGCTCTGCTTGCGAGTCATCAGAATTCCAAGCGGCAGTCCAATGGCTGCGGCGATGAGTATCGAGATACCTACCATAACAAGGTGCTCCATTGTGACCTGCAGGATCTCGATCCGATTGGTCCACATGAAATCCAGAATCCTCATTCGTAGCTCTCCAGGAAGGCCCTGGCCTCCGGATGGTTCAGCTTGCGAAATTCTGCAGCGGGCGCAAGCGCGATGAGATGCCCGTCCTTCATCAGACCGATCCTGTTGCCGAGAATGAACGCCTCTCGCAGGTCGTGAGTAACGAACACCATCGTCTTTCCAAGCCGCTTCTGAAGGTCTCGAAATTCCTTCTGGATTTCAGACCGCGTGATGGCGTCCAAAGCACCGAAAGGCTCATCCAGAAGAAGAATGGACGGATCTGCCGCGAGTGCTCTGGCCACGCCCACACGTTGTCTTTGTCCTCCTGAG
>QHXD01000297.1:0-4786 GCA_003223895.1 Acidobacteriota bacterium | reverse complement strand
CACGAGCGACAACAGCTCGTTGACTCTGGAGCGAACTCTGTCCTCCGGCCAGGATTCCAGAGTTGGTACGAGCGCCACGTTGCGCTCGACGGTGTAGTGAGGAAAGAGGCCGATCTCCTGAATAACGTATCCGATCCGGCGGCGAAGGCGAATAGGATCCCAATCCGTCGTTCGCTTTCCCTCCACGAGGACATCACCGGATGTCGGTTCGATCAAGCGATTGATTAACTTCAGAGTGGTGGTCTTCCCTGAACCGCTTCGTCCGAGGAACACTACAGTGTCGCCGGATTCAATATCGAACGAAACATTCTCGAGGAGCGCACGGCCATTGATCGCATAAGCCACGTTGCGAAATTCAACGATCGCGCTCATCCGCTGGAGTGTACCACGCGTCCTTATGGAATAATTCTATGCATGTTGTCCTGGATTGAGATTGACGGCGAGCGGCTGCGGACCAACATCGATACATTCAAAAAGCTGGTTGGGTCCGGCACCGCCTTGATGGTAGTAGTGAAGGCAAACGCGTATGGGCACGGCCTGGAGGTGGTCACGCCTATCATTGCGGAGCAGGCGGACTGGCTCGGAGTGAATTCTGTCGATGAGGCGCTGGCCGTGACCCGTCTTGGCGTGGAAAAGCCCATAGCGATTCTCGGGCATACCGATCCCGACCAGATCGAGCAGGTAGTTCGCAACGGATATCGCCAGGTGCTGTATCGATTGGATGTAGCTCAAGCTTTGTCCGAATGGGCCGCAAAGCTGAACGCGCCCGCCAAAGTCCATATCAAGATAGAAACGGGAACGAATCGCCAGGGAGTCGCGCCATCCGAGATCGAAGGTTTCGTTGGTACGATTCAGAAGTTGCCGGGCGTTGAAATCGAGGGCGCCTACACGCACTTTGCAAATATCGAAGACACACTGGATCCTTCGTTTGCCCGCTCGCAGTCCCGAAAATTTCAGGAGGCTCTCGCCGCGCTCGAGCGCGCAGGCGCGCGGCCGCAACATGTCCACGCTTCAGCCACGGCCGGCGCCGTCTTATATCCCGAGCTGAGTTTCACGATGGCGCGCGTCGGAATCGGCGCCTACGGTATCTGGCCGTCGCGGGAAACAAGACTCGCGGCGCGCGAGCGCGGCCGCAACGTGACACTGTCTCCGGTGCTCACCTGGAAAACCCGGGTCGCTCAGGTGAAGCAGGTGAACACGGGCGACTACGTCGGTTATGGCCTCACATACCAGGCCACCAGGCCGATGCAGTTGGTTGTTCTTCCTATCGGCTACTACGACGGTTACGATCGGAAATTGTCAAACGCGGGCCGGGCGCTGGTCCGGGGCCGCGCCGTACCGGTCATCGGGCGCGTGGCCATGAACATGACGATGCTGGATGTAACAGATGTCGGCGCGCAACTTGATGATGAGGTCGTGTTACTGGGTCAACAGGGTGATGCGGAAATCCGCGCTGAAGACCTGGCGGAGAAGATCGGCAGCATTCCCTACGAAGTTCTCGCGAGGCTGAATCCGCTCATTCCGAGAATTCTGAAAGCGAATTAAACACAAAGACACAAAGGACACAAAGGCACAAAGAAAGGCCGCATCAAGAATTTTTGTTTGCGGCCTTTCTTTGTGCCTTTGTGTCCTTTGTGTCTTTGTGTTTAATTCCCCTTGAGTCCACGGTATTTCCCCCGGAAGTACAACAGCGGATTCATCCCCGCCTCAAACACCTCTGCCGTTTTCACTTCTCCGAGGAATATCGTGTGATCACCGCCCGCGTACATTTCGACCGCTTCACACTCCATGACGGCAAGCGCATTCCGAAGCAGCGGCATACCAAGTTTGCCCTCGACGTAAATGTTTGGCGGCCGCTCGGAGTCTTTCTTTGCGAACATTCGCGAAAGATCTTCCTGATGTTCGGAAAGCATACTGACCCCGAACTTTTTGCAATTCTTGAATGACACGAATCCGCTGAGCCTGTTGTCGAGACAAACAAGGACGAGAACAGGATCCAACGAGACCGATGTAAACGAATTCACGGTCAAGCCGTATGGCTTGCCGTGTTTATCGACAGTCGTCACCACGGTGATGCCTGTGGCAAAGTTGCTCATGACCTCGCGGAATTTGTCGGAAGTAACCATATCGAGGTCTATCATAGCCCAAAGCGCGATATAATCCGCGACCCAGATGGGACATCGGTTTCAGAGTTTTGCACTCATCGTTGTTGTGGCGCTCAGCGCAGTTCTCTGCGCGCAGGTCCGCGTGGACGTTCGGCTGGTCAACGTCATTGCCACGGTTATGGATGACCGCGGCCGCTACATCAGCCACCTCAGTGCGGACGATTTCTTTATCGAAGAAGATGGCAGGCCTCAAAAGATCGCGCATTTCAGCCAGGATCAGGATACGCCCGTAAGCATCGGCGTCGTGCTCGACACCAGCGGCAGCATGGATCGAAAACTCCGAACGGCAATAGATGCGGTTGAGCGCTTCGCCGAACAGCTTCACAAGGACGACGAGATCTTCGTGTTAACCTTTTCCAGCCGCCCCATCCTGCGTCAGGATTTCACGACTGACCGGAGCAAACTCCACCAATCCTTGCGCAGGCTCCTCGCGACGGGGGGCACAGCGCTATACGATGCCCTGGATGAAGGTCTCCGGAAAGTTCGGGCCGGAACCCACACCAAGCGGGCCATTCTCGTTGTAACCGATGGTCAGGACACGGGCAGCTTCAGGAAACTCGATGAGATAGTGCAAACGATTCGCGAATCCGAGCTTCTCGTCTACAGCCTGGGAATTTCACCGCCGGTCTACGCTCAACGCAGTTCGACGAGGCGCGACGAGGTCGATATGAAGGTGCTGCGGGCGTTCGCCGAATCGAGTGGTGGCAGCGCGTTTCTCGTCTCGCAGGGTCCGCTGGGACCCAATAAGCAGCTCGACAGGGTACTGGATACAATCGCGAATGAGCTTCGCAGCCAGTACACCCTCGGCTATTACCCCCAACGGCCTGACGACGGCCAGTACCACAGGATCCGCGTTCGTACAAGAACCGGTAACGATGTGCGCGCACGCCGGGGCTATATCGCCGCCAGTGAAAAAGTGGGGTCGTAGGCGGGTAATTCGGGGACAGACGTATAAATCACCTAAATTCGATCAAGGACCTTTGACTTGAATTTAGGTGATTTATACGTCTGTCCCCGAATTACCCCGCGTTGATCTTCCTTAAAAATTCGGCGCATCTTTCCGGCAGCGAGGCGTTGATATACATTCCTGAACCGAGTTCAAAACCGGCAGGTTGTGCCACACGGGGTATGAACGACATGTACCAGTGGAAGCTGCGTTTATCCGATAACCTCTCCAGAATGCTTCGAACGACGAAGTTAAAATCCGGATCATCCAGCCCGAAATAGATCTTCCTCAGGAGTCGCCGCATATGAGCGGCCAGATCCGAGAGTTCTTCATCCGTGATACTGCCGAAGTCCGGAAAATGCCGCAAAGGCATCAGCCAGGTATGGAAAGGCGATATAGCGGCGAAGGGCACAAAACTGACAAAGTGCTCACTCTTGTGAACAATCCGTTTTCCTTCTTTTGTTTCGTCCTCGATGATGCCGCAAAAGAGGCATTTGCCGTTCTCGTCAAAGAACTGCCGGGCATCTTCCGTCCGGCGGCGGACGTCGTTTGGAAGGACGGGTGTGGCCATGATCTGACAGTTCGGATGTTCCAGTGAAGAGCCGGCGCCCGCGCCATGGTTCTTGAATATGACGACGAGGGCGATCCTATCGTCTTGTGCGATCTCGACGTACCTTCTCTTCAGGGAGGCCAGCACTATTTTCATTTCGTCCACGTTCTGATCGAACAAGTACCGGTTGTGCTCGGCGTGCTCGATCAGCACCTCGTGATATCCGAGCCCCGACATGGTTCGCGTATTTATTCCGCCCTCGACCGCCGGATTGGCATCCGGCCGAAGCGCCGGAAATTTGTTCTTGATGACGCGGACCTTCCACGCCCCGTTGGCAGGCTCAATGAAGACGGGATCGGTCATGTATTCGTTTCCGACGCAGAAGGGACAAGTCGAAACGTGCGGAGGCATGTCGCGCCTGTTCATTCGGATGATGTAGTCTTCCGGTCTGCGGGCTCGTTCCGAGGCAATGATGACCCAATCGCCCGTAACGCGGTTGAATCGGAATTCCGACATGGCTTCCGTCCACCTCGTATTGCAGATAGCGGCGGGCGCATTACGCGTCCGGCATTGATCCTATTATCCTTTCTTTCACTATGCGGAAGCCATAGTCGGTATATCGGAACTGCGGTGGCAGGCTGCTGCGATGCGCTGCCCGTGAGGCTTTAATCTGGTGACGCCAGGACCCTCCGCGTGAAGCGCGGCGCGTTCCCTCCTGAGGCCCCGTGGGATTTTTTTCCGGGGATGACGAGTAATAGTCCTCGGCATACCAGTCCAGGCACCATTCGTGGACGTTGTCGCCTATGTTAAACAAACCGTAACCGTTTGGCTGCCAAAGGCCGACGGGCTTTGGACCTGGCCAAATCCCCCCGAAATACTCTATTGTCGAGGGCGGCTCATTTCCCCAGGCATATTCCATGTCTTCCAGGCCACCGCGACAGGCCTTTTCCCATTCCGCCTCTGTTGGAAGCCGGTAGATTTCGCCCTGCGATTTTGAAAGCCATTCGCAGTAGGACATGGCATCAAACCAGCTCACACCGACAACCGGCTGATCGGAATTGCCGAATGCCGGATCGTGCCACCCAACCGGTTCGGGGTGTTTAGTTTCAGACAGGAAAAGAGTGT
>QHXD01000296.1 GCA_003223895.1 Acidobacteriota bacterium | reverse complement strand
CCGAGCTATCGATGTAAGAAACGTCGCCTAGATTGAGGATGTATTGCCGAGCGCCCTCGTTTACCTGAACCCGCAGCGTTTCGCGCAGCAGAAGGACCGGTTCGCCGATCGTCAGCCTGCCGACAGATCCAAAATGATCACACCGTCAACTTTTCGAGTTTTCACATTCAAACTCATACAACCCCCCAAAATTGAGTTAAGTCTTCAGGCCTTCCAGGCCTTCTGGTACGCGCGGAAATGCGGCGGGCAAAGGTTACCCTTATCGCTTTGGAGTTTCAAGGAGATTTGGGGGGTAATTCGGGGACAGACGTATAAATCACCTAATTAGCAGTCACAGTTTATCTCGCTTGCTAATTAGGTGATTTATACGTCTGTCCCCGAATTACCTCCCGAAATCGACGTCGTCGGAAAGTTCGTTCTTGTCGTCGGCTTGATGAGGGAAATGAGTCGCAAGTTGTTCACCGACCTCTTCGATGCCATGAACAAGGCCACCCGTGAAATCACCATCCTTGAACTTCTCCGAGACCACGGCCGCGACACGATCCCAGAATTCCTGACCCACTTTTTCGTGAATGCCGCGATCGCCCAGCACGACAAACTTTCGACGCGCAGGCACGACGAAAAAAAGAACACCATTGCGTTCCTTCGTGAGAGTCATGCCCATCCGCATGAATGCTTTGTCCGCAGCCTTCTCGATGCTGCCCCAAAAGAGCCGCGCCACGGATACGCAGACTTCACCTGATGTGCGATATTCGGCCTTCCGAATAGCTTCCTTCAGCCGATCCTGATCGATAATTCGAAGTAACTTTCCGCGAGTCATCACCATGATCCGCTTGCTCCGCCTCCGCCGGATCGGCCACCGCCACCGCTGAAGCCACCTCCACCCCAGCCTCCGCCGCCTCCATCCCAGCCTCCGCCGCGGCGACGCCCGCCACCACCCAGAAAGCTGAACAGCAGCCACATCGCGAGCGTAGGATGCGTTACGAGAAAGCCCAAAAGGAAGATTCCGACGATTGCATAAAAGATGAGCTGTGCCAGGGTCAGCGGCCGTTGCTGACCCTGGCCCCGTCCTCTTGCTTGAGCGGGAAGGCCCTGTCCGCCGATGACGTTGATCACGGCATCCATGCCGGCAGTTACCGCCCCATCCTGATCGCCCGCTCGAATCCGCGGGACGATTACTTCGTTAATGATGCGAGACGCAGTCACATCCGGCACGTCACCTTCGAGCCCGTACCCGACTTCGAATCGCAGCTTTCGATCCGCGGACATGATGAACAGAGCCAGCCCATCATCAATTCCCTTCCGTCCAACCTTCCACTTCTCGAACGCCCGGACCGCCCAGTCTTCGATCGGCGCATCTCCAGTAGTTGTGCCGATGTAGACGATGAGCTGGTGACCTGTCCCACGCGCGTACTCATCCAGACGCGCGTCAAGCGAACTTGCAGCTCCTGGCGACATGAAGTTTGCCGTATCGGTTACCCAACGGCTGGGCGCGGGCGGGATAGGCGTTTCGGCTGCATTCAGTGTTGCAGCCGAAACGAATAGAACGACGAGAAGCAGGCGAAGACGGTGGTTCAACGCTAGAACTTCACCTCGGGTGCCTTTTCGGCTCCGGTTTGTGCTTTAAAGTACGGTTTAACCCGGAACCGCTCTCCGAAAAATCCGGCAATCACGATGGTAGGAAAACTCTCACGCCTCGTGTTGAACGCCTGAGCGGCCTCATTGAACCTCATCCGTTCGACAGTAATGCGATTCTCCGTACCTTCGAGCTGCGCCTGAAGATCGCGAAACCCCGCAGTGGCTTTCAACTCCGGATATCGTTCGGCAACGACCATCAGGCGGGACAAGGCCGACGAGAGTCCGTCCTGCGCCTGTTGGAATCGAGCAAATGCCTGCGGGTCTCGTGTAATGTTTTCGAGCGCTCCCGCGGACACCTGTCCGACTTTCGCTCGCGCTTCCGTAACCGCTGTCAGTGTTTGCTGTTCGAAGTTGGCGGAGCCCTTGACGGTTGCAACCAGGTTCGGCACCAGATCGGCGCGCCGCTGGTAGGTGTTTTCAACCTGGCCCCACTGTGCTTCCGCTGCCTGGTCGAGACCGACCAGGCCGTTGTATGTGCCGACAACAGTGAAGCCAAGCACAATTGCAATCAGCGCAATTCCGCCGACAACTCCGAGAATTATTTTATTAGCCATTCAGACTCCTCTTCGTAAGAAACTGTAGCGGCGGTCTATGACCGCCGGTCGGCGCTCATAGAGCGCTACTACAGTGTTCATGATTTCGGTAAGGCCGTAACCTTGGCCAGATCGCGAAGCGGCGCGATGTCCCCGTGGCCGCCCACAATGCGGTCAACCGAAAGCTTTCCTCCAGTGATCGCCGTATCAAGTGCGACTGCATTTGCGATCCCGGTAGTATTGGTCGGCTCAACCGGCGTGCCGGGCGTATAAAGGTCACTGACGAAAAGCACTTTCTCTGCCGGCAGGTACGCAACGAGCATTCCCGACACATGTGGATTCTCAATCTGTATGAGCTCAATCGTACGATCGCCATCGGTGAGCGACTTCGTTTCCTTGACGCCCTCAATGTTCGGCGTTGTATTGCCCGCCTTGGCGAGCGAATCAGGCCGGACCGTCTTGGGCCGTGACAACATGGTCTTCAGGAACGGCACGGCCGATTCCGGCCCAATAATGGTAGCGCCTTTCGCGGCGTATGCGCGCAGGCCGCCCGAGTGGTCGATATGGAAGTGAGTCATGACGACGTATTTGATGGGCTTGCCCGGAATCTTCTCCTCAAGGGCCTTGATCACGGCGGCCGAACGTTCTTCATAGAGCGGCGCTTCGATCAGGACAAGATGGTCCTTCATTTCGATAGCCATGCTGTGATGCGAACTGCCCTTCACGTGGTATACACCCTTGGAAACCTCGACCAGGTCTACCTTTTGCGGCCGAGCGAAATCCTGATAACCGACCCCCATCACCACCCGCCGTAATATCCACTGTGACACAATGCGGTCACCGATTTCAGGCTGACTGCGAATTTCGGGGGGAACGGTCAAGGCAGCCTCGTCCAACTTCGTGTTGTTAATAAGAGTACGTACGCGTTCCTCCCGGATTTTGTTCCCGTTCAGGAAGACGGACTGGCCCTGGGGGAGGCGGACACCGGAGTAGTCTCTCCACTCTGCAAAAGCGACCTCGTTCAGGGTGTCGCCATAAACTGGATCGTCTTCGGTATAGATGATCCGCATCGGAAGCTTGTTGAAGCTATCGATCTGAAGCTCTACGGGCATGCCGCCGTCGGTGTAATGGAGAATGTGAAGCGTCTTGTTGCCTTCGTTTCTGTCCGGTACCCGCGTGATGTCCGGGGCGCTTTTTGCAGTATAGAGCACGCGGAGGGGCAGGCGCCGGACATCCCGCAGGCGAGTGGCATAGCGGCTCGGGTGGAGGCGTTCGCGGACAACCTTTCCGGTTGCGTCCACCGACTCCAGCATTCCGGCATCACCATCGATTACTTCGGCGAACTTCACGGGCGCTCTGGTCGGATACACGCGGATAGCGTCGAAAGTCAGGCGCATTCGATTCTTCTCGAAGTCAACGATGGTACTTTGGCCGAAGGTGTTGATCGTTCTCGGTTCTCCGTTTGGATCGACTGCCTGCATCGGCTCCCAATCACCGCCACCGACGAGGATCTCCTGTGATTTCACGGCATCCAACATCGCCCATCCACCCATCGCAGCGGCGGATTCGTCGATTAATGCCTTCGCCGCTTCCGGTCCGGTCGGCGGCGCAGACGAACACCCAGAAAGCAGCATCAACAGCGCCAAGACAATCGCAAACATAAGGCCTCCTTGAATGTGGGCACTGGGGTAGGCGCCGGCTTTAGCCGGCGCGTGGGCTAAAACGCGACCGGCTGAAGCCGGCGCCTACAGGTTTACCACCACGTCGTCGTAAGGATACCGTTCTTTGAAGACTCCACTAAATAGAAACACGTCCATCGCTACTTCGTATTGTTCACGAGTGATGGCGGGATCCAGTCGCCAGCAACCGAGCTTTTGATAGCGCCCGACGGACGCGGCCAACACGTCCAACGACACACCCGGAAAGAAAGACGCCACTGCTTCTCCGACCATGGCGGCGGGAGACTCCATGACGAAACGGATCCCGCGCCGATACGCTCGCATGAAGGCCTGCGCCTTCTCCGTCTCCAGAAATTCACGCATCGCCATCAGACTGCTGAACGCAACCGGAGGGATCGCTTCGCCCATCGCTGCCACCACCTTCCCGGCACCATCGCTCTCCAACTGCTGAGGGGCCGGTCCCTGCAGGTGAACGTAATCGCCCTTCCCTGCCCGAAACGCTGCAGCCATGGCTTCGGGCGAACCCGCATTGACCATCTCGACCCGGCTCAATTCGACACCTTTGAGATGGAGTCCATACTTCAACATCGCGAACGGCTGCTGTGCATGATCCGCAAGAAGCCGCGCGCCTTCAAGTTCTTTCCAGTCGAATGATTTATCTCCCGCCCGGCCGGTAACGAAAAATCCGTCTCGCTGGTTAATTTGAGCAAAATGAACTGGAATATCGCGGATGCCTTTCGACAGCGGGTCCCAACTTGTGGATACCGCCGCCTGCATGATCTCGATCTCGCCCCGGCGGAACATATCGTACTGGTTTCGATCCTGCGGCTTCTGAAAGTATGTCGCGTCCAGCCCCTCTTGCTTCAGGAACCCCATGCCGATGGTGGCGATCAGCGGGCTATAAAAGACGGAGTGGCGATACACCATTATTCGGAGCTTTTCGTTGGACATGGCCGTATCTTACTCCTGTTAATAAAAGCGGCTCACCATCGTTTATAAGATGGAGACGTTCATGGCCATGACCGCCCAGAAGGCGACAACAAGATCGCTGCCACAGGAATTCGAACAGATGTTTCGTGCGCACCACGAGCTTGTCTTTCGCGCCGCATATCGAGTGACCGGAAATGCAGAGGATGCGGAAGATGTCCTCCAGACTTTATTTCTAAGGTTGTTGCGCCGCGAATGCCCGCCGCAATTTGAAACGAGTCCCAAAGCCTACCTGCACCGCGCCGCCATCAACATTGCGCTGGATAACCTGAAGACGAAGAGCCGCAATGTTTCGACCGATGAGATCGAAAACCACATCGAAGACCAGCGGCCAAGCCCCGATCGGGAACGCGGCGCCTCCGAAATCCAGAACTGGCTGCGGACAGCGCTGGCGGAATTGAACCCAAGGACGGCCGAGATGTTTGTGCTTCGTCACATTGAGGGATACGACAATGCCGAAATCGCGAAGATGATGGGCACTTCGCGAGGCACCGTGGCAGTCATGCTTTTCCGGGCGAGATTACGTCTCCAGAAGTCCATCAAGACACATCTTGGAGAGCTTATATGAAACCGATACTGGATCGTGTGCTTCGAACCGTGCGCAACATCGAGATCAAGCCCGAAGAGACAGAGCATGCGGCGGAGCGAGTTCTTTCGAAACTCACTGCGGAATACAACAAGGTGGTGCCCCACCCCGCAGTCGTAGACCGGATCACGAGCTGCGAAGACTTCCGTGCACTGATTCCCGCATATTTGAGCCGGAGCTTGACGAGCGCGAGGACGATGCTGATCGAGGACCACACGAGAGAGTG
>QHXD01000295.1:3491-9402 GCA_003223895.1 Acidobacteriota bacterium | reverse complement strand
CGTCCGCCGCAGCGTCATGCAACTCATCCACGAAGAGCTGAAAATGGAAGTGAAGGAAAGGCAGATCGATCGTACCGAGCTCTATCTGGCGGACGAAGCCTTCTTCTGCGGCACCGGTGCTCAGATCAGCGCCATCACGCGCGTGGATCATCGTCCGATCGGGACCGGCAAGATGGGAGAAGCGACCTCCCGCTTGCGAAACCTTTTCTTCGACGTGGTTCGCGGCCGGGTTCCGAAGTATCGCGAATGGTGCCATCCGGTCTACGACGTGAAGCAGGGAAGTCCTTCACAAGACCGGACTCACGTAACCGTGAAATAAAAATGCGGTCGTGCCGCCAATGACGCGAATTACGCCAAATGGGGCGCATCAAAGGATTCTTGACGCGCCCCATTTGGCGTAATTCGCGTCATTGGCGGCTACGCACTTTTTTTCTTATGTCCAACCTCCAGATCAAACAGGCAACTGAGCGAGACATTCCACTCATCGTCCGGTTCATCCAGCAACTCGCCGAATACGAACGTCTTTCGAAGGAAGCCGTCATGACGGAAGACCTGCTTCGCGAAAGCCTCTTCGGCGAGCGTCCGGTTGCTGAAGTTGTGATCGGCTACTACGAAGACAAGCCCGTCGCCTTTGCCGTGTTCTTTCACAACTTCTCGACTTTTCTTGGAAAGCCCGGCCTTTACCTGGAAGATCTTTTTGTTATTCCCGAGATGCGCGGGAAAGGATTCGGCCGCTCGATGCTGGTGTATCTGGCAAAGCTCGCGTGCGAGCGGAACTGCGGGCGATTTGAATGGTCCGTGCTCGATTGGAACGAAACCGCGATTGGCTTCTACAAAAAACTGGGTGCTGTACCGATGAGTGAGTGGACGGTGTTTCGAATGACGGGAGAGGCAATCGAGCGGCTGGCTAACGAGTCCCCAAAATGATAATGGTCGTTGTAGCCCTGTTTCTTTGACCCGACCCTTTCGGAATCCCTCGAACCGTGCCCGATTCGAGGTATAAGCCAGAAGGAGCGACCAGCTCCCGGATTTTTCTCCCGGGAGCGCTGACCGATAATTGGTTTTGTTCGGCCAGCTCCGACTACCTAGAACGCGAACAAAGCTGTTAACCCCATCCGTCGCTCATCTGCCGGTGTTCAAAGTCACATGAACTACAACGACCGAGGCATACTTTGTCAGAACTCACGCATCGAGTCAACGTGATTTTTTTGAAATTCCTAAAATAAATCTTCGAGTAATTCCACAAATTTCTTGCGCGATTTCTCGACGAGTGCGCTGCTTGGACTGACGTGGGTTTGGCGAATGCATCGTGCTGTGGAAAACCGTCTCGCGGCCTGAAACCCAGGACTGGCGCGGCTAAATTCATTCGATGATTTCCTTGACGCGGCCTACGATTCCATTTTCCAGCATTACTTTGATTCCGTGGGGATGAGAAGCTGACTTTGTAAGAATTCTTTGTACGATTCCCTCCGTCAGCTTTCCTGTGCGCTGATTTTGCTTTTCGACGACGCGCACTTTCATGCCCGGTCGAATCTGGGAGCGAGTCTGGCCGTCCATTGCATCGACTACTTCGACATTTGGATAACGTCGTAGTAGCCGGCGTTGCCGGAGCGGATTTCTCCCGCTTCGAATGCTTTGAGGAGAGTGGGAATCGAAGAGAGCAGCGATGCCGATCGCAGGCTTCCGAATCCCTGATATTGGACCGCCATATTGTTGAACACCGAGCGAATGAACATTGCCGAGGAGTCCAGGGGAAGGGTGCCCACGTTTGAATAGAACTTGCTCCAGTCATCGTTTTGCTGGAAGAGGTACTGCTCGACGTTAGACAGGTAAAAAGCTGTTACGGATGCCTCGTGTTCTTTCAGATATTGCGCGACTGCTCGGATTGCCTTCGATCCGGCAAAGTCGCCTACCAGCGGAACGACCAGATTCTTCTTTTCGAGGTCCTGCAGGATGCGGAAGTTTTCTTCCGTGCTCATATAGCTTCGGTTCAGATCCTGCCCGTCGGTCTCCAGCATGAGCTCGGAGTACGATGGCATACGGCCGCGGCCCCCGGCGAATCCTCCGAGGTTCGGGCCGTTGTACGTAAGATCCGGCCCACCCGCATAGAATGCACGAAACACATACTCGATGCTCTGTTCATCGTCGGACGAGAGCTTGAACCCATGACGTTCGACCAGTTGTTTTTTCAGTGCCTGGAGATTGCTGTAGAACATTTCACGCTCAGGTTCCTGATTCTCGAATGCAGCGAATAATTCTGCAGCGCTGGATCCGGCTCCAACGTTTCCCGGGCGCTTCCTCGAAAACAGCCGCGAGAGAAACTCGGCCCGGTCTTCAGAAAGCTCAATCAGAGCTTTGTACATCAGGTGGTGGAGCATGTTCTGACGCCGTATATCAACGATGAATGCAATTTTCGGCTGAAGCGCCACGATATACGTGAAGTTCTGGTCGGGGCCGACGCCCATGTATACACCTTCGTGCTTCGTGGTTTTCTTCAGTTCGGGAATAACGTTCTGAAACATCGTTTCATTCGACACGAAGTTGTCCGATCGAAAATAACCCCCAGGCTCCGAAAAATCCGTCACCAGTTTCCAGAACGCTTCATCGCTGAGTTCCCTGGGAATTTCTTCGCCAAAGCCGAGCGCGCAAAAAAAGACAAAGAGTAAAAGAGCGGTAGCCGGAATTGTGCGAAGACGTCTAATCTTGAGCATTGTTTTGGGGACCTCCGTGTTCGGAAGGTTCATTCTGACCTGAGTTGTAATTGCTGGCAATCAGAACATGAGCACACCTGTGAAACGGCTTCACAGGGGGCCGCAGCCGGTCCGCGTTGAATCAAGGACTTGGACATTGGTGGGGGACTTGCTTATCGTGTGCGCCATGAAGTCCCTGAAACTTGTTCTCCTGTTCCTCTTACTCTTTCCCTCTTTGCCGGCGGCCGGCCAGGAGGCCGTTCCGCCAGTAGATCCCCAGGGTATCGTTGAAAGCATCGAAATCTCCGGTGTTCCCGAGGATGACATCAGCCAGGCTGTGCGCGGCATGATGCAGAAACTTGTTGGCCAGAGACTGGATCAGCAAGGGGCGAACGACCTGTTGGATCGGATTGAAATCGAGCTTCCCGGTTTCATCGCAACAACAAAGCTCGCTGTGGGTACCGAGCCTGACCGGATCAAGCTGGTCTTTGTTGTCGAGAAGAGCAACGAGCAGCCCGGGCGGCGGATCAACATCAATTCGAGGTACACGGTTGAGGATGTCCATATTGATGGTATCGACGAATCCAGGCTGAGCAGAGGGATTCGCGACGACATCCACAAGCTCATAGGCCAGATGCTCAATCAGGCACTGGCAGACCGCATTCATCATCGAATGATAAGAGAGCTGCGCCCCAGGTACTCCGTAGTAAAGAGGGTTGTGAAAGGAACCCGGCCGCAACATGTCGTTGTAGTCTACGAAGTCAAAAAGGCGTCCTGGATACCGTTTCTCGATCTGTCACCCTACATCGTGTATCACTCGAAACAGAACTTCAGCGCCGCTGCCGATGTGCCCATCCAGGTCGGAACCAACCGCTTCACTTTTGGAATCGTTGACGACGCCGATCAGTTGCTCGAGCGTTTCGCCGGATTTCGCATTGGATACGAGAACGTCAACGTGGGCACGGAGCGGCTTGGTATCGGCCTCCACTATGGCAGTTTTCACGAGCGCTGGCAGCCCGTCACGACGTCCGGAATCTATCGCGAGCGCCGAACGTTCGATCCATCCCTCACGTTTGCTTTCGATCCCCGGTTGAAATTGACAGCGGGCGTGAGCCTTTCCGGACTGGAGATTCAGTACCCCGCGAGTCATTCCGAAAATTCCAATGCGGCGCTGGCTTCTCTGAATTTTCGTGGAGTGTGGGAGAGCTCCGAGACGGACAAGCATGAGGTCGATGCCGGTTATGACCTGCGGGCAGGCGCTCACAATCTTGACAGCGATTTCATCTTCACCCGCCATCTCGGCCACGCACTCTACGCATTCCAGCACGAGAGAAACAAGCTGACCATTTCCGTAATGGCCGGCGGGATCTCCGGCCGGGCTCCCCTGTTCGAGCGATTCTCGCTGGGCAACACGACGACACTGCGGGGATGGAACAAGTTTGATATCGCGCCGCTGGGTGGAGATCGCGTCATCCACGCGACGCTCCAATACGGATTCGGAGACGTGAGAATCGGGACATGGACGAACGATACGGACCAGAAACGTCCTCTCGAAACGGGGTTCTACTTGTTTTACGACACCGGCGCCGTCGGCGATCGCGGCAGCCCAATGAAAGCAAGACACTCGGTCGGACTCGGGTTTGGTCAGGAAAGCTTCTTCGTCGCGCTAGGCTTTCCTATTCGCACCGAAGGAGTTCAGCCAACCTTCATGATGGGAGCCCGATTTTGAAACGCGCGGGCATTTTCATGCTGGTTTCGATCGCCACGCACGTTCTTGTTCTTGCTGGCCAGTCCCTCTCTGCCCGCATCGATCGCGACCAGCTCCGCGTTCTGGCGCCACGCCTTCATTTCCTCGTCGGCGAACCGCTCACGCGTTTGCGTAACGGCGCCACCGTTAACTATGAGTTTCAGCTCGTTCTCCGTGCAGATCGAAACAGCAGGCCTGTGGCACGCGTCCAGCAGCGGTTTGCGGTAAGCTACGATCTATGGGAGGAAAAATTCGCCGTAACCAGGCTGGCTCCGGCGCCTCGCTCGGTCTCACACCTTTCCACGGCTGCCGCCGAAGCCTGGTGTGTGGACAACGTTTCCATATCTGTCACGGCTCTGGCTCCCGAGCAGCCCTTCTGGCTAAGATTGGACTTTCGTACGGAAGATCCCAGTGATTCAACCAACCAGTCGGAGTACACGGGCATGACGCTCAGCGCGCTGATCGATATCTTTAGCCGGCGTAGCCGCGGTGAACAGCTCCGCGGTTACGATGAGGTGGGGCCGCTTCGCCTGGCCGATCTGAGAAAGAAGAGCACGGGAACGAAGTGAATCGGCTTCGAAACAGACTCATCATTGCATTTCTCGCAGCTACGATAATCCCATTGGCTGCGACTCTGTGGATCACTACGTCTCTGCTGGAACGCAGCCTCAGCTTCGCAACCACCGAGGAACTCGACAAACTCTCCAGGTCGCTGGAGGAAACCGCTCGGGAGTTCTATCAGCAGGCACGCCAGAATCTCAAGGAAGATGCAGGAGCGGGCAAGGTCCGGCCCGAGCATTACGTGGAGAGCAACAAGGAGAGGTGGCCGGCAAGCGTTGCGGAATTCTGGGACAGCGCTGAACCCGAACGATTCGCGCTGTCCGGACCCGGAGGAGGCCACCTCGATTACCTCGTCCGCCACGGCGGCGATGTCTGGGTCTACTCACGCGATCTCGGTAATGTCCGCATGGAGCAGCTCACGAATCAGTATCGGCGCGCCCGCGAGCTCGTTGCAGTCAGCGAAGCCCGCGATCTGCGGCGCGGGTTCACGGTGACTCTGGTCGTGCTGGTGGCTGCGGTGTGGCTGGTCTCGCTGGTCTCGTTGATCTCTCTGGCGCATTTGATCAGCCGCCCAATTCAGCAGTTGACGGCTGGATTGTCTGAGCTGGCGTCCGGGAACCTGCAGGTGCGTCTCGACACCGAGCGGAACGACGAAACGGGCCGCGCTATAAAGGCGTTCAATCACATGGCGGATCAACTGCAGCAAAGCCGCGATCGGCTGGTGTACTTGACCCAGGTTGCAAGCTGGCAGGCTTTGGCGCGCAAGATGGCCCATGAGCTCAAGAACTCACTTACGCCCATACGCCTCACCGTTGAGGAGATCGCTGCGCGGCAAGCACCGGGCGATCGGCAGTTCATGGATCAGGCGGTTCAGATCGTGGTGAACGAGATCGAAACACTAGAGCGGAGAGTG
>QHXD01000295.1:590-3444 GCA_003223895.1 Acidobacteriota bacterium | reverse complement strand
GGGCCATGCCGGAGTGATGTACAGCGTGCGCCTGGCTGAGAATCGTCCTAAGGTCTTCGCCGATGCAGACCAGGTGAAGGGAATTCTGACGAACCTCCTCGAAAATGCGGCGGAAGCCGCAGGCCCCGCAGGCCGGGTTCTGGGCCTGACGTATGTTTCGAATGGGAAGGTCTGCGTCGAGATCCACGATTCCGGTCCCGGCTTGAGCGAAGAGGCCGCACGCTTCCTGTTTGAGCCTACCATTACATTCAAGAAGCGCGGCATGGGGCTGGGTCTCTCCATCGCGAGGAAAAGCGCGCTGATCAACGGCGGTGACATTGCGCTGATACATGGGGAACTGGGAGGCGCAGGCTTTCGCGTCATGCTGCCCAGGGCTTAGCAGCGCCGGAAAACTCTATGACTTCGAAACGCATTGTCATTCTCGATGATGAGCCCAATATCGGGCTGTCGCTGCAGTTGATTCTCGAGCGGGAAGGTTACTCCGTCCTCATCCACCACTCGGCCGCAGAATTCCGAGCCCGCATGGCGACCGAGCGGGCCGACCTTTGTATGCTCGACGTTCGACTGCCCGACGGCAACGGCATCGATCTGCTTCGCCTGTTGCGGCAAAGCGACAACCGGGTTCCAGTGGTCATGATTTCGGGTCACGGCACCATCAGCGATGCCGTCGAAGCCACGCGAGCCGGCGCATTCGACTTTCTGGAAAAGCCGCTAAGCCGGGACAAGGTGCTCGTGGTCGTGAAGAATGCGATTCAAACCGCCAGCCTCCAGCGGGAAAACGACCGGTTCCGGGAAATCGTTGGCGAAGGTCCGAAGATGGTTGGATCCAGCGCCGTGTTTCGGCATGCCGTGGAGCAGGCGACGCTCGTGGCCCGATCCGACGCCCGCGTCCTGCTCAGCGGCGAATCCGGGACCGGCAAGGAACTTCTCGCCGCGCATATCCATCGTGAGAGCCCATTCAACGCGGGTCCATTCGTCAAAGTGAACTGCGCTGCGATTCCAACCGAGCTTCTCGAAAGCGAACTCTTCGGTCATGAAAAAGGCGCCTTTACCGGCGCCGTTTCGATGCGGCGCGGCAAATTCGAGCTGGCAGACGGCGGAACGATCTTCCTCGATGAGGTCGGCGATCTTCACGAGGCTTCACAGGCGAAGCTGCTGCGTGTACTTCAGGAAGGAGAATTCCAGCGGGTGGGGGGCGAGCAGACCGTTCGAGTTGTTGTGCGCGTGGTTTCGGCCACGAACCGAGACCTTCAAGACCTTGTTGCACAGAACAAGTTTCGGGAAGATCTGTATTATCGTCTCAGTGTCGTCCCGATCCGCGTTCCTGCGTTGCGCGAGCGCCCTGACGATGTCCGCCAGCTCGCCGAATACTTCCTCAATGAGTTCTGTTCCCGGAACAACTTCAAACCTAAACGCATCGAAGACGAAGTATTTGAGATGCTCGAGGGCTATACCTGGCCGGGCAATGCGCGCGAGCTCCGGAACACCATAGAGCGCATGGCGATCCTCACACCCGGAGACCGCATCTCCGGCGAATCGATTCCTTTGGAGATAAAGCTTGCGCCGGAACCCGTCTCGCGTCTCAACCTTCAGCAAACTCGCGACTCCGCCGAACGGGAACGCATCCTCAAGGCTCTGGAGGAAACGGATTGGAACGTCTCGGGCGCCGCTCGTGCCCTGGGCATCGAGCGCACGAACCTTCACAAGCGAATTCGGGCCTTAGGACTCTCCCGCGGAAAAATGGGGACGTAATTCGGGGACAGACGTATAAATCACCTAATTAGCTAGCAAAGTCCACGTCGAATGCTAATTAGGTGATTTATACGTCTCTTGAGGGCTTCCGCGGACGGTCTTACGGCATAGACCGGCTGGTCGATCAATTCCCAGAAGTCGCCGACGTCGTTGTTGAAGCAGATGATGACGGCGAGATTGCCCTGCTCATTGTTGATCCCATAGAAAACCGCATCGGCTCCGACATTGTAGGGCGATTCGACGTAAAGGCTGTCGATCTTGTAGTACGTATTCAGGATGGGGTGATTGTCTGTCATCCGAAACATGTCGCGATCGGGGAATACACGCTCGAGGTTCTGCCGCATGACTGAAAATTGCCGCGGTCCGTCAAAATCGTCGATCATCACGAATCCGCCGCGATCGATGAATTCCCGGAAGTTCTTCACCTCTTCGTCCGTCAGCCACATCATCCCCGGTTCCGAGATATATCCGAACGGGTATTTGAAAATGTCCTTGCTGCTCATCGGGACGATGCGATACGACGCCCGATCCACATGGATCCCGGTGGTCTCCTTCATGACCTGGTTGATGTGTTCCTCGGCATCGGGATAGTCGTGCCACCAGCCGCCGGCCAGCGGGCAAACACGAACTCCGTGTCTGCCGGAAATTCGTTGTCATCGTAACTGAAGAAGTTGCGAAAGCGCTGACCGTAGAGTTGGCCGAATGCCGCAAAGGCCAGGACAGTCAAAAGAAGAACTGCCATCCATCGCAGAAGTCGCATGCCCACATTGTTTCCTGATCGGCTCCCACGAGCAAGCAGAAGTTGCTAGCCGTCGAAACGGTATCCGAAGCCGGGCACGGTAACGATGAATCGCGGTTCTTTCGGATTATCTTCTATCTTATGCCGCAGCCGAAGAATGTGAACGTCCACGGTGCGCGTTAAAGGCGCTCGTCGATATCCCCAAACGTGCTCCAGCAGAGCGTTTCGCGAAATCGTTTTGCCGCGATTTTCGACGAAATAACGAAGCAGCCGTGCTTCACGTTCCGAGAGTTCGATACTCGATCCGTTTCGGAACAATTCGGATCGATGAAAATCCACCCGCATTCCCCCGAATTCATAGTA
>QHXD01000295.1:0-540 GCA_003223895.1 Acidobacteriota bacterium | reverse complement strand
GCAACTCATCAAGATCGACCGGCTTTAGAAGGTAATCGTCTGCACCGGCTGCGAAAATAGCAATCCTGTCCTGGACATGATCGCGCGGCGCGAGAACCACTACTGGCGCCTCGACATTCCGCTGGCGCAGCTCGGCGCAAATCTCCATCGCATTGAGTCGAGGCACGGCGTGGTCGATGACGATGAGATCAAAATTGTCGGCAAGTCCGGGATCAGTCGTGAATTCAAAATTTGAAGCGGTGGCGACCGTATAGCCTCGGTTTCGCAGCAGGTCGATCACGTATCGGATCGACCAAACGTCATCCCTGATTAAGAGCAAATGATGATCCATCCAGTTACTCCCAGACGATAGACGCGCGACGCTTCGAAATGGCTGTTACATTTTTTAACGACGACCTTAGTTAAAGGTGTGGTCTAAATAGCACTGTGGACGGCAACGTCCAGGAGGATGTTATGAAGAACACGTTGTATTTCTTTGGGATCGGCATGGTTGCGGTATTGACGCTGTCCACTTCTGACGGTTTCTCCCAGGGTCAGGCA
>QHXD01000294.1 GCA_003223895.1 Acidobacteriota bacterium | reverse complement strand
TGCTGGTGATTGCAATCGGTATAACGGTTTGAATCGCGTAAATGAAATCTCCAGTGTTTGCGTTGTTGCCATTTGCAGCGTTTCCGGCGAGATTGAAACGAATATTGCCGACGCTTGCGTTGGATGGCGCACGGTAGCTGAACTCAAAACTATTGGTGCGTCCAGTTCCGGTGCCGACACTGGTGTGCGTGATGAACTGAACCTGCCGGCCGTTGACATCCGCAGCCGTCACCACCTGGCTGCGGTCGTCGCTTCCAGCGATGAATTCACCCGCCTGCTGCCCACTGGCATCCACCGCCGACATCTCGAAGCCCCAACGCATTGATCCTTCCCGGACGATAACGACCCGCAGTGGGTAGACGTTTCCCGGAATCCACGCCGACGGCAAGCCGGTGACGGAGACGCTGCCACCCGGAGCGTTCAAATCGTTTGTGCGATGACAAGCCGTACAGTACTGGCCGTTGAGTCCATTACGATCCGTCGGTGCTCCTCGAGAAAAGGAGTAGGCGGCCTGTGTTCCAACCAAAAGCACACAAATACCCAAAAGAGTTTTTCTCATCCTTCACCCCCAAAATTAGTTGTAGTTACGCTCGTACCGCTCTTACGTAGTCGTACTGCTGTTGCGTACCGCTCCTGCGTCCACTGCTAACGCTTCCGCGTTTTTAGAAGTTGAATCGTGAAACTCGATGGATCGAAAACGGCGTGGAAAAAGACACGCGCAGCAACACTACGGTTGCGACATGAAGTTTTTTTGGTGCTTTCCCCCACCGGATAGCGGGGCTATGAAATCATCGAAAGGGCGCGGTGTCAAATTTTGAAATGGAGGAAGGAAAGACAAAGAAAAGATTAGCCGCGAATTACGCCGATTACGCGAATGGGGCGCATTAAGAATTGTTTCTTGCGCCCCATTCGCGGAAGCGGCGTAATTCGCGGCTAATCTTTTCTTTGTCTTTCCTTAATTGTCCGAGCGGGCCTTGTTCGTCCTCGCGCCCACGGGCAAGAACTTCTGAGCACGCTTGCCCTGAACGTCGGCAAAGTAAATCGTGCCGTCGGCGGCCACGGCCATGCCGTGGACCCAGTTGAGGTCGCCTGGTTTCTCTTTGCCGTTTTCACCTTTCGGAATAACCGATAGCTGTTTGATGTGCCCCTCGGTATCGAGCTTCAGGAGAATCTGGTCCTTGGGAGGCGTGGCCAGCGTCGCTTGCGTCGCGGGAATTTCGGACCAAAGCATCGGCGAGCTGCCGCAGACGTAAACCTCGTCGTCCTTCGTGATCACGATGTACCAGGGCGTGACGATGTTCTTCCATTCCGTAAGAAACTTTCCAGCCGGATCGAATATCTGGATGCGAGCGTTGTTACGGTCTGCCACATAGACGCGGCCTCTCGAGTCGAGAGCAATCGAATGCGGCTGGCTGAATTCGCCTGGGCCGCTGCCCAGTTTTCCCCAGGCGCGGACGAACTTGCCGTTCTTGTCGAAAACGACAACGCGATCGTTTCCATAGCCGTCGGAAACATAGAGGTCGCCATTCGCCGCGAATGCCACATCATTGGGTTGATTCATGTGGGATTGATCTTCCCCGGCCTGATCGGGCGTGCCGACTGTCATCAACACTTTTCCGTCCTGGCTGAACTTGCGCACCGTTTGGGACAGTGTATCGACGATCCACAGGTTGCCTTCGTTGTCGAAACGAACCGTATGCGGGTTCTTGAACATCCCTTCTCCCCAGTACTTCAGGAGCTTGCCCTGCGGGCTGTAAACCTGCACCGGGATCTTGCCGCGGTTGAACGTCCAGACACTTCCATCGGGCGCCACAGCAACACTGGACATTGCGGCAGTCCATTCGCCTGCAGCCGGTTTTTCCAGTGGCCAGCTCGGATCGACTTTGTAGACGGTCGCATTATCGATTCTCGGGTAAGGCACGGCATGTTGCGGCCCCCCCTGCGCGAGCCCGATGCTTGAAATCAACAGCACGCCAACGGCAGCCATGAGCAACTTTGCTCGAATGGATATCTGCATATGTTCCCCCTGGGAATAGCCGCTGCAGATAATATCAAGTAACTAGGAAAAACGTTCAGGAATGCACGTAGCCGTGGGCTTTATGCCCGCGTTCAAATTCCGACAGAGGAATTTTCTTATCGGAATTTGAACGCGGGCATAAAGCCCACGACTACATGCATTCCTGAACGTTCTTTTCCTCCTTTGGAATAGACGCAGCGCGCGCGTCATGATGGCTGAAGCGGACTGGGTTCTGATGGAGAACACGACGGAGAAGAGGCTCGCAGAAGCGAAGGCCAAGGCTGCGAGTTCAAAGTAGCAGGCCGATAGGTGTAGCCTGTTTTCGTGGCGAAGGAAGAAGCGGCGGAGGTGCTGTCGATCGAGGGGCGTGAGGTCCGTGTGACTCACCCCGACAAGCCGTATTTTTCGAAGCAGACGAAGCTTTCGAAACTCGATCTTGTTAGCTACTACGTGTCGGTCGCGCCGGGTGCCCTCGCCGGAATTCGCGATCGTCCGGTCGTTCTCAAACGTTTCGTCGACGGCGCCGAAGGAGATGCCTTTTACCAGAAGCGCGCGCCCGCTAAAAGGCCGGAGTGGCTGCGAACGGTGACGCTCTCATTTCCTTCAGGCCGCACTGCGGAAGAAGTGGTCGTCGATGATGCGGCAGGTCTCGCCTGGATCGTCAATCTGGGTTGCATCGAGCTGCACCCGCACCCCGTTCGCTCCGGCAATTTCGAGCATCCGGACGAACTGCGTGTCGATCTCGATCCGGGTCCCGGCGTCAGCTGGGCCGACGTGCGCCTTGTCACGATCGAGGTGAAGTTACTCCTCGAAGAAATGGGACTTCGCGGCTGGCCGAAGACCAGCGGTTCACGCGGCATGCACGTGAATGTGCGCATCCAGCCGCGCTGGAGCTTCGTCGAAGTTCGTCGCGCAGCGCTCGCGCTGTCACGTGCAGTCGAACGGCGGGTTCCGGCGCTGGCCAGCTCGAAATGGTGGAAAGAGGAGCGTCACGGTGTGTTCCTCGACTACAACCAGAACGCGAAGGATCGAACGACGTGCTCTGCGTACTCCGTGCGCCCGGTTCCGGACGCGCGTGTGTCCGCGCCGCTTCACTGGCATGAGGTTCCCGACTGCGATCCAGCCGACTTCACCGTGCTCACGATGCCGAAGCGTTTTGCGGAACTCGGCGATCCGCATACAGGTATCGACGCCTCGCCGGGTTCGCTCGAAAAACTGCTCGAACTCGCAGCAGAAGACGAGGCCGCGGGTCTCGGCGACGCGCCCTGGCCGCCGCACTTTCGCAAGATGGAGGGCGAAGCGCCCCGCGTAGCGCCGTCGCGCGCCCGGTCCGGAGCGAAGAAATCCATTGCAAAGAAGCCGCGGACGAAAATGCCGCTCCTCGTGATCGCAAACTCTCCCAGCAAGGACGCCGCGCTGGCGGGTCTGGAAAGGTGGAAAAGCAGACATTCCGAAGTGGCCAGGCTTCTTGCCGTGGACGACGTGCTGGTCGACTCCATGCGCGGCAGGTCATCCACCTGGACCCGCATCCGGGTAAACCTGCGCCACGTTCCCGAGGAATTGCGCCCGCCGCAGGAAACTCCCGATCCCGATGACGATCCCACGCGGGAATGGCGTTCGAGAAAGGTTAATTAAACACAAAGACACAAAGGGCACAAAGACACGAAGAAGGCCGCCTTAAATAATTCTCTGATGGCGGCCTTCTTCGTGTCTTTGTGCCCTTTGTGTCTTTGTGTTTAATTAACCTCTCTCCGTCCTGAAATTCCCACCGAAAATCGACGCCAGCTCATGCGGCGGAACGACCTCGAGCTGGTCGTAGGTGCAGTCGCCCGGTTTCTTGTCCGTGCGCCATCTTCGGAACTGCGCGGTGTGACGGAACCGGCCGCCCTGCATGTGGTCGTAGGCTACTTCGACCACCAGCTCGGGACGCAGCGGTTCCCAGGACAGATCCTTGCCCTGGCTCCAGCGGCTTTGGGCGCCGGGCACACGACGTCCGGCCTCACCGTTTTCCGTTCCATAATCGGCCCAGTGTTTCCAGGGGTGAGCGGCGAGGGCGTCTTTACGGTAGGGGGCGAGGTATTCTGCAAGCTCCAGGCGCCTCTCTTGCGTGAAGCTCGCGCAGACGCCAACGTGCTGTAGCGCACTGGAGCGATCAAAAAGACCAAGCAGAAGCGAGCCGACAGCCGTACGGTCACCTTTCTTGTACCAACGAAAGCCGGCCACGACGCAATCGCAATCGCGCTCGTGCTTGACCTTGAGCATCACGCGCTTGTTCGACTCGTAGGTGCCCGAAACCGGCTTGGCCACCACGCCGTCGAGACCCGCGCCCTCGAACCGGCGAAACCAATCTGCCGCGACGCTCGATTCGTGGGTTGCCGGCGTCAGATGAATCGGCGGCGCCGCCGATGAAAGCAGCGATTCCAGCTCCCGGCGTCGATCTTGAAACGCCACGCCCCGCAGATCCCGGTCCCCTTCGCAAAGCAGGTCGAAGAAAACGATCGACGCCGGGATTTCCTTCGAGAGAAGGTTTACGCGCGACGCGGCCGGATGAATGCGCAACTGGAGGGCTTCGAAGTCGAGTCCATCATTCCTGGCAACCACGATTTCGCCGTCAAGAACGCAACGGGCAGGCAACTGAGACCGCAGCGGCTCCAAAAGCTCGGGAAAGTAACGGTTCAGCGATTTTTCGTCGCGGCTTTGAATCAGGATCTCGTCCCCGTCACGGAAAACCAGCGCGCGAAATCCGTCCCATTTCGGTTCGAAGATCCATGTTCCGCCGACCGGCAGTTCGCCAACTCGCTTGGCCAGCATCGGCAGAATCGTCGGTTTTACCGGAAGATGCACGCCTCATCTTATACGGTTGAGTTTGGCAGAGAACTGAAAATTGATTTTAGTGATTAGTGACTAATGTACTTGGGAAAATGATTTGATTTGCCTACTTTTCAAAGCGCATTACTCACTAATCGCTAATCAATTTTCAGTTCTCATCCAAATTGTTTGCAAACCAGGGGCCGGGTGGTAAGATCCCTGAGTTTTTCCACGCTAACCTACTGAAGTAATCGGTGAAATTGGCTGGGCCTGGATGGCCACGCGCGGTAAAGGCTGCGGTAAAGGCTAATGAGATCCGTGAACGTGTTGAAGAGAAGAGGAAGAAGCGCGCCTCTCAACGCCAATCTATGCGCCGCTGTCTGCTATTGGTGTGCCCTGGCAGCGCTGGCAGGCCTGATCGTGCTTGGAAGCGCTCCGACGCAGCCTCTTCTGGCCGGGATTTCATCTCAAAACGCCGCTGCACGACTGACGTTGGACGAAGTGTTGGGCCTCGTGCGTTCCGGCGAGTCGGAAGAACTCATTGTTGCAAGAATCAAGCGAAACGGCCGGCCCTTCGATCTGAGCGCCGAAGAACGGAACGAGCTGAAGCGGGAAGGAATCAGCGACACGATTATGAAATACCTGGTCCTAAAGTTCCTTCGAAAGACTATCCGAAAGACGATTTTGCATTGAAGATACCGCCGGATGTCGGCTTGTATCTCATGGATAAATCTCCACCTGTGCGGATCGACTTGAAAACGCTTGTTGCTTCCAAGCAAGGGGGGTTGTCCAGCAAACTGAGCGCCGGATTGATCAAGAAAAAGGTAATCGGCAGTTTGGTCGGCGCAAATGCGCGCTCGCGTATTTCCGCCACTCCGGCGACCTTGTATCTTCGTATTGCCGAGCCGAACAAAATCGAAGAACTCGTACTGGTATTGATGGAGCGAGGGCAAAAGACGCGCGAATTGGAATTCGCTGCTGACAAGGAAGGCAAAGCCAGTTTGAAAGTGGAGAGCCTGCAGCAATTTGATCCGCAGGAAGTCGGGGCCAGGCTTTATAAAATCACGGTACCCAAGCTGCAGAAGGGTGAGTATCTGTTTTACCTGATTGGCTCAGCAGATCCCGGCAAGGGCATTCAGGGCAAAGGATACGATTTTGGCGTGGACTGATAACGGGAGAACAGTGTCAAGCGAATGGAAAGAGCAGCGACTGCTACTGTAAAGACAACAAATGGGGATGAGCCTCAGGCCGGCCAGGATCGGCTCGCCCTTCTCTACCAGGGATTTTTGATTGCGGTGCTCCGCGTACAGGCTGCGCGCGAGCGCATTGTGGACACTACCAGTTTTCGCCGCCGGATGAAGGCGGCTCTTCAGGAAGTTGAACGAAGCGCGACGACGCTGAACTACGATTTTCAGGACATACAAGACACTCACCTGGCAGTAGTTGCATTTCTCGATGAGGTTGTACTGGCGTCAGATGATCCGGCTCGCCAGGAATGGGTGCGCTTGCCGTTTGCAAGCGAACTCCTGGGCCAGCCGGCCGCAGGTGAAGTTTTCTTCGAGAGGCTGGAAGGACTGCTGAGGACGCGTGTTGACTCGTCGAAGCTATCCGATGTGTTAGAGGTCTATCTGTCTTGCCTCGTTTTGGGCTTCGAAGGGAAATATTCAGGTGAGCTCAAAGCGGAACTCCACGCCGTGATGGAGCGGATGCGCTCCAGAATCGAAAGGATCCGGCAGCAACGCGGCAAACGTCTATCCCCCGAAGGAGAACTTCCGGATGAGGTTCAGCCCGAGATCGTCAAGCCGACGGATTCCTATGCGCTCGCGATAGCGGCAGTGAGTGCCGTCGCTGCAGTCTTTGTCCTATTCCTGATATTTAAAACTCACCTGATCTGGGTGGGCAGCCGAATAGGCCAGGCTTTGCTGGCCAATTAACAGAAGCGGGGGACTTCCTTAGTATGACGGCCAGGGGAACTTTACCAATCCTCTTTTTGTACCTCGCCCTTGTGTGGGTAGGTTCTGCTTATTTCTCTCCTGAAAACTTTGTCCGGAACGCTCTCTTCCTTACGACCATCGGCATCGCTCTGCTCCTGCTTCTGGCGATCTGTTCCTGGATTTACGGCATCTGGCAAGTGATCGCTGCGCGAAACGCGGTTCGACGTCAAAAGCCGGTGGCCGTCCGTCCGGCAGCGCCGGTCGCCAATGAAGACGACGTCGCCCTCAAGGCCCTGCTTCGCGAAGCAGCAGTCCGGTTGAGCACATCGCCCAAATTTACCGGACGAGGTGCGGACGAACTCTTGTTTTCAGGGATGCCTCTGTTCCTTGTGGTCGGCTCCGAAGGGGGCGGGAAAACCAGCGTTGTCGTGAATTCGGGCATGGATGCGGAACTCCTGGCAGGCCAGGCAAGCCTCGAGAAAACCGCTCCGGCTCCCACGAACCTGGCGAATATCTGGCTCGTCGGCGATTCTCTCGTTGTGGAGATCGGCGGACGCCACTTTTCCGGCGACCTCCGCCGGTGGGAAGAATTGCTGCATATCCTTACCGCAAGACCCAAGACCCCGTTCTGGATGCGGCTTTGGAAAGGCGAACGGCCGGGATTCGAGTTGCGCGGCATCCTTCACTGCTGTGATGTTCGCTTCTTTCTTTCGAAGCCGGCTCCGGAGCAGATCGAGCGGAAGAGCCACCTTGCCCAGGAACGATTGCGCGCTGCCGTCAAAGTGTTCGAAAGGCGAATACCGGTCTACACCATTTTTACAAAGGGCGATCAGGTCCCCTATTTCAAAGACTTTTTTGGACGGTTTGCCGAGAACGAAGCCCATCAGGTGTTCGGATCCACTCTCCCCTTGAGCGAGATGGCAATGGAGTTGAATCCGGGAGCGTTCAGCGCGGTGGAGACGAAGCGGCTTTCAAAAGCTCTTCACAAGCTTTACTGCTCATTGGCGGAGCGCCGAATTTCTCTTCTGTTTCATGAGCCCCAGGCCACGAAGAAACCAAAAATCTACGAGTTCCCCCGGGAATTCAATCGAATCCGGCAAAGCATCGTCAGCTTTCTGGTCCAGATGTTCCGGCCAAGTTCGCTGGAACCAGGTCCGGTGAATCGCGGCTTCTATTTCTGCGGAACGCGAGAAGTGGAGGCGGCGCCTGCAAACACCAGTGGTTTCACGTCGAGCGTGGAGCCGGCCAGGGAATCGCCAAGGCTTGCTGACGCTACATATATCTTCCAGCAGAGTCCGCCTGAACCAAAAAGCGGAGCGAGCGACGTGGAAGCCACCTGGAGCAAGATTCTCAGCGGCGGGTTCCGTACACAGTGGATGTTTCTGCAAGGCCTGTTTCAAGAGATCGTCCTGCGCGACCGGGTGCTGGGCGTTTTCTCGATTGTCCCGAAACCGAGTGAAAAAAAGCGGCGCACCATTGCAATGGTCGCAACGACGGCGGCCGCGGCCATCGCCGCTATTGTCTTGACGTATTCATGGGTCGCCAATCGCAGCCTGCTCCTGCGCGTCGAAGCGGCCGCTGCAAGTCCGGCCATTCGGGCCGAATTGCAACAGGGTTTGCCCAGTCACGAAAACCTCACTGCACTTGAGCAACTTCGCCAGCGCGTCGAAGAACTGAGCTCTTACCAGAGAGACGGCGCCCCGATTCGAATGCGGGCCGGCCTGTACGCCGGCAATCAGGTTACTGATGCTGCCAGGGCGGCGTACTTCAAGCATTTCAATCGGTCGCTGCTGGACAAGGCGCACGGCACGCTCGCCACTTATCTGTCGGCTTTGCCCAACCCGGCCTTGCCGGATGCTCCGCCGGATGAAGCCGTGACGAATCGTCTCAAAACTTACGTCATGATTGCTTCACCGCGCGGCTGCGAGTTGGATTCAGGCCTCGTCTCGCGCGAGCTGCGCGGAGCAGTGCAAACCGAAGGTCTGCGCGAAGCGGATCCGCGCTTTGCTGTGGCGGGGCAGCAGATCGACTTTTATTCGAAAGAGCTGGAGTTCAAAAATCCTGTTTCTTTGGATGCCTCTGCCGAGGCCCGGACGCACGCTCTCGATTATTTGAAAAAGTCTTCGAGCATCGAGCGGGTTTATAGGGCGCTTCTTGCAGAAATCGGACGCGATCTGCCCGCGGCGGAGCAGCTCATCGATCTTTCACCGGATTACCCGAAGGTCTTGTCCGGCCCGCGCCAGGCGCCGGCAGCTATCTTCAGCGAAGCCGGCTGGAACAAGCTTCATGCCCGCCTCGAATCCGGAAAGCCCGTTTCGCAAAACGACCCGTGTATTTCCAGCCTGCAGGGTGGCGCCACGAACGTGGATGAACTCGATGTGCAGGTGCAGAACCAGATTGTGGACTTGTATTCCCGCCAGTACCTGGAGGCATGGCGTTCTTATCTTTCGCAGTTCTCCGTAGCGCCTTACGCGAGTGCTCAGGACGCGGCTGAGAAGCTCGAGCTTCTATCGAGCTATCGCTCACCCCTTCTGCTTCTGTTCAAGTTCGTGTCGGATCATACGAATTATCCGAGGCAGGAGCCGCCAACCCAGGTGGAAGGGATCGTGGGAACTCTTGAACAGATCAAGGAGAAGTTAAAGAGCAGCATCAAGAAAGTCGAGGCTCCTCCGCCGGATGTTCGGTTCACCCTGGGAGGTGTGGATAGTTCCTTTCTGCCTGTACACACGGTGGTTCCCCCCAAAAGCCTGGTCGTCATCACCGAGAAGATTGCTCCCTATACGGACGCTCTTGCGGCACTGCGCACATCCATGCTGGCGATTGCGAGGGCATCCACAAACGTCGATGCTGGGATCTCCGCATCCGCACAGGGGGCCGCGGACCAGGCGGATATGAACGTTGGTAAGATTACGCGGGGTTTTCCGACGGATGCTGTGGGTGCTTTGAGCGGGGTTGTGGAGCGTCTTCTGAAAGAGCCGATCGTCAAGGCACGCGAACACATTCCCGATGCCGGCAAGATCGGAGACGGTAAATTTATACTCGCCCTTCAAAACCTGTGCACACCCTTGCGGACGGTGCTGAACAAGTATCCTTTCAGTTCGACAGACTCGGACTTGTCCTTGCAGGAATTTTCGCAGCAATTTGCACCCGAGTCCGGTCACGTATGGAAAACGCAGGCCTCGCTTTTAGCGGAATATACGGCTCGAGAAAAGGGAGTTTGGAAGAGCACTCCTGCGGTACCCAGGCAGCAGCAACAACGGGCTTCGGACCTGATCGATTTCCTCAATCGGGCACAACAGGTTTCGGACGCGTTCTTTTCCGAAGGCGGTACGAGTCCAAGGATCTCCTTTGTCGTGCGGCCTAAGCTGGCCAATCCGGATCAAGTCATCCAATTGCAGATCAACGGCCGTGCGCGTGAGTTCAGCAGAAGCTCCCAGCTTCAGCAGCAGTTCAGTTGGCCCGGAGCGACTACGGAAGCCATAGGGCGCACCGGCACCGCGGGGTTCAGGTCACCATTCTCGTCGCACGATGGTCCGTGGGCGCTTTTCCGAATGTTTGCGGACGCGGAAAAACGGCCTCCTCTGGAGAAGTTGCTGGAGTGGAAGAAAGCACGAGGAGCTTCGGGCCAGCTCGATGCGATTGAGCCTCCGGTTCAGCTGGAAATCGTCGAATTTCCGGCCGGAATCGATATATTCAATCCGTCTTTTTTCACGAACCTTCGGTGCCGATGAGGTGAAGTGATGAGAGTACCGACTTTCCTGGGAGAGGGCGACCGTTACGAGATTGAGCGCGAGATTGGCCGTGGCGGCATGGGTGCCGTATATCGGGCACTGGACAAAAACACGGGCCAGCGTGTGGCCATTAAACTCATGCTGGACGGCACGAATTCCGAGGCCATTGCCCTTTTCGACAAGGAATGGCGGATCCTCGGCGAGCTCCAGCATCCGAACATCATAGGAATCAGCGACCGCGGAGATTTCTGGGACGGCAACATGAAATTGCCTTATTTCGTGATGCCGTACCTTCGGGGCAAGACGCTGCAGGATCTGGTGCACGGCGAAAACTCCAGTCTGACTGTCGAAAGAGTGGTGCAGATCATCACTGCGGCAGCGGGCAGCTTGAACGTCGCCCACAGCCGCGGAGTCATCCACCGCGACATCAAGCCAAGCAACATCTTCGTACTGGATACGGGAGCAGTCGTCGTCATCGATTTCGGTGTCGTTCATCTTGCCGACAGCGGCGCGCGCACGACGTTGAAAGGAACGGCGCCGTACATGGCGCCCGAGCTGCTCGTTCCGCGCAAACACGAGAAGCCCACTCCACAGTCCGACCTGTTTTCTCTCGGCGTCGTTTGCTACGAAGCGCTGACGGGCAAAAATCCATTTGCGCGCTCGACCACGGACGAAACGGTTCACGCCATCCTGCACGAGATTCCACGGCCCGCTTACGAGTTGAACATGACGGCGAGTCTTCTCCTGAGCCAGGTGGTTCAAAAGGCGATGGCCAAGGACAGGAATCACCGGTTCAGAACTGCCAGTGAGTTTGCCGATAGACTCGAACGTGCGTTCAGAAGCGAGCCGCTGCCGGAGTTCAGCCGGGAAGCGATTGAGGACCGCCTCCGCGTCGTTCGTGAAGCGCTCGC
>QHXD01000293.1 GCA_003223895.1 Acidobacteriota bacterium | reverse complement strand
GACCAATCTCAATCGAAAATCAGAAACAATGGTGGAGGGATGTCGTATTTCGCGTCTTCAGCGAAGTCGGCATGGTGGAGAACTTCGACGAGTTCTTCAACAGGGTCTACGACACGTTTCGCGACTCGCAGGGCTGGATCCTGTTTCCCGAAACCCGGGAGGTCCTCGAGGAACTCAAGCGGCGCGGCCTGAAAATCGGCGTGATCTCAAACTTCGACGATCGCATCCACTCGGTGATGCGCAGCCTCGACATTCTCTCCTATTTCGATAGCATCACAATCTCCAGCGAGACCGGCTTCTGCAAACCCGATCGTCAAATCTTCGAGGCGGCGGTCCGCGCCCTCGGCGTACCTGCGTCCAGCATCCTGCTGGTTGGCGACAGCCTGCGCGACGACGTGGAAGCAGGCGCGCGGGCCGGTCTTGGAGCCGTTTTGATGGATCGATCCGGCCGGTACGCCGCGGTCGAAGTACCGCGGATTTCCTCGCTGAAAGAAGTGCTGTCTTTCCTGTAAATTCCCCTAAATCCCCCTTGATTTTCGAGCTTTCAGGCCGTACATTATAAGTCCGACCGAAATGGTCGGGGTTAGGCAGGTGGGTTAATCGAATGTTTCGGCTGTCGAAGAAATCGGACTATGGATTGATTGCTTTGAAGCACTTGGCTCAACATGCCGACGAATCGGCCAGTGCCCGGCAAATAGCCGCTCAATACCACATTCCTGCCGAATTGTTAGCCAAAGTGTTGCAACGGTTAGCGCGCAAGGGATTGCTGGTTTCGCAGCAAGGCATGAACGGAGGGTACGTTCTGGCGAGGGACCCGGCTTTGATCTCCATCGTACAGGTTGTCGAGGCACTGGAGGGTCCGATTTCAATTACGCCCTGCGAACGCGGTGAGGACTGCCAGACGTTACAGACCTGCTCGGTTCGAGATCCCTTGTTCCAGATCAAGGCAAAGGTTGTTCAGGTTCTTGGGGATACCTCGATTTACGAGCTGGCGACGCATTAAGAGGCGAAGAGAAAGAAAATGGTTAAGCTGCCTATTTACATGGACAATCACGCAACGACACCGGTAGATCCCCGGGTGCTCGATGCGATGATGCCGTATCTCACGAACCAGTTCGGCAACGCGGCGAGCCGGAATCACCAGTTCGGCTGGGAAGCCGAGCAAGCGGTCGAACAGGGCCGAAAGCAGATCGCAGATTTGATCGGGGCGGATCCGCGTGAAATCGTCATCACCAGCGGCGCAACGGAATCGGACAATCTGGCGGTCAAAGGCGTGGCCTGGATGTATCGCGAAAAGGGCGATCACATCATCACCTGCGTCACCGAGCATAAGGCGATTCTCGACACGTGTAAGCACCTCGAGAAGGACGGTTACCGCATCACATTCCTGCCGGTCGACAACAAAGGCCTCGTTGATCTTGACGATCTCCGCAAAGCCATTACGGACAAAACGATCCTGATCTCGATCATGACGGCCAACAACGAAGTCGGCGTGGTTCAAGACATCAAGGAAATCGGCAAGATTGCGCGGGAGCGCGGCGTGTTGTTCCATACCGACGCGGTTCAGGCCGCCGGCAAGATTCCGTTCAACGTCAACGAAATGAATGTCGACATCGCTTCCCTGTCGGCACATAAATTCTATGGTCCGAAGGGCGTCGGCGCTCTCTACGTGCGCCGCAGGAACCCCCGCGTGCTGCTCACGCCGATCATCGACGGCGGCGGCCACGAGCGCGGAATGCGCTCCGGAACGCTGAACGTTCCGGGAATTGTGGGATTGGGCAAAGCAGCCCAGATCGCGCGCGAAGAATTGCAGAAGGAATCCGCAGAGCTTTTCAGACTTCGCGAGAAACTCCGCACCACACTCGAGCGGGAACTGGACGAGGTTTACATCAACGGCGATCTCGTGAAAAGACTGCCGGGAAATCTGAATATGAGCTTTGCCTATGTCGAAGGCGAATCGCTCTTGATGGGAATCAACGACATCGCGGTGTCATCCGGCTCAGCCTGCACATCGGCAAGTCTCGAGCCTTCGTATGTGCTGAAGGCCCTGGGTGTCGGCGAGGACCTGGCACACACCTCGATCCGCTTCGGAATCGGCCGGTTCAATACCGAAGAAGAAGTGGATTACGTCGCCGGCCGCGTGATCGAAGTTGTCCGCCGGCTGCGGGATTTGTCACCGTTATACGAAATGGCAAAAGAAGGTATCGACCTGAAGTCCGTCCATTGGGCGACCGAAGGGTAAAGAAGTAGGGGCCGGCTTTAGCCGGCCCGGGCAGAATTTCAAGGAGACTCGAAATGGCATATTCGGACAAGGTGATTGACCACTATAACAACCCGCGTAACGTAGGCGCTCTCTCCAAGGAAGACCCGACTGTGGGTACCGGTCTTGTCGGAGCGCCGGAGTGCGGCGACGTCATGAAGCTCCAGATCAAGGTCAATGAGCAGACCCAGGTTATCGAGGACGCGAAGTTCAAGACGTTCGGCTGCGGCAGCGCGATCGCCAGTTCCAGCCTTGCCACCGAGTGGGTCAAAGGCAAAACCCTGGCTGAAGCGCTCTCGATCAAGAATACAGACATCGTGAAAGAGCTCAGCCTTCCGCCGGTGAAGATCCACTGCTCTGTTCTGGCCGAGGACGCGATCAAGGCCGCAATCACCGACTGGAAGAAGAAGCACGACGATAACGGAAAGTAAGAATGGCGTTTGAGATTACCGAAAAAGCCGTCGACGAAGTACGGCGGATGAAGCAGAAGGAAGGCATTGATGCCGCTGGATTGCGCGTTGGCGTCAAGGGTGGAGGCTGCTCCGGCCTTTCCTACAACCTCACGTTCGAAAGCCAGGCCCGCACCGGCGATAAGGTTTTCGAGCGCGAGGACGTCAAGCTGTTCTGCGATCTGAAAAGCTATATCTATCTGAACGGCACCGTGCTCGACTACGACAGCGGCCTCATGGGCAAGGGATTCGTCTTCATGAATCCCAATGCCAAGAAAAGCTGCGGCTGCGGCAGCTCATTTTCGACTTAATACGTCCCTGCCCTTTAATCCATGGATTACTTCGAAGTGTTCGGTCTGCCCCGAGTGTTGGGCATCGAGTCCGCAACGCTCGAAAGAGCTTTTCACGATCTGAGCCGGAAGTATCATCCGGATTACTTCACAACTGCGTCCGAGGCCGAGCAGGCACAGGCCCTGCGCATGACAGCGCTTTTGAACGATGCGTACCGCACGCTTCGGCATCCTGTCCGCAGGGTCGAATACCTGGTCAGTCTCGAAGGATTCAAGCCCGACGGCAGCAAAGTGCCGAAATCGCTATTGATGGAGGTGTTCGAAATCAACGAAAAGCTGGAGGAAGTGAAGACCGGCAACGCTTCCGTGGAGGAAATCGACTCCCTGCGCGCCCTGATTCACCAAAAGCGCGACAAGTTCGATACAGAATTGCAGGCAGCCTCGCAGGAATGGGACGAACTCCTGAAGAGCGGCGCACCGGAGGCGAAGCGGAAGGAACAGTTAGCGAAACTGACGGAGATTCTTTCGGAGTCATCCTATATACGGAATCTCGAGCGAGATTTAGAAGGACATTGAGCCTTATGCCAAAGATTGTCGGAATCGACCTGGGAACCACAAACAGCCTTGTCGCGATCGTGGAAGACGGCACCCCGCGTGTCATCCCCGGCGCCGATGGAAACATGCTCGTGCCTTCGGTGATCTATTTTGATGAGGGCGGAAATGTGCTGGTCGGGAATGACGCCAAGGCCAAAATGGTCGAGAAGCCCACGAACACGATCTTCTCGATCAAGCGATTCATGGGCAAAGGCATCGAAGATGTCCGTGAAGATCTTCCATTACTTCCGTTCGACGTCTCTCCCGACAGCGAGCACATTATCCGGCTCAAAATCTTCGGCCGCGACTACACGCCGCCCGAGCTTTCGGCATTCATCCTCCGCGAGCTGAAGCGCAATGCCGAAGCGGCGCTCGGCGAAGAAATCAAAAACGCAGTCATCACTGTCCCTGCGTATTTCAATGACGCACAGCGCCAGGCCACAAAAGACGCCGGCCGAATTGCAGGGCTCGACGTGCTGCGGATCGTCAATGAACCGACTGCGGCTTCCCTGGCCTACGGCCTCGACAAGAAAAACCAGGGAACCATTGCCGTCTATGACTTCGGCGGCGGCACTTTCGACATCTCCATCCTGAAACTGAGCGACGGAATCTTCGAAGTCCTTTCGACTGCCGGCGACACGCATCTTGGCGGGGACGACATCGATGAGCAGTTGATCCGGCTCGTGCTCGGAGACCTCGGCCGGACACCCGATGTCCACACAATCCCGGCGATCCGCAAGGCCGTGAATAAGACGAAAGAGGATCTGTCGTCAGGAGACGAGGCGGAAATCGTCGTCGAACAGCTTCAGTATCGCCGTCCGATTACCCGGGCGGAATTCGACAAACTGATCGATCCGACCATTGAGCGAACATTGAGGCCGTGCCGCCTGGCGCTGCAGGATGCCGGACTAAGGACCTCGGACATCGAGGAAGTCGTGATGGTGGGCGGCTCGACACGAATTCCTCTTGTCCGCCAGCGCGTGCAGGAACTCTTTGGACGCGTGCCGCACACCGAACTCAACCCGGATGAAGTCGTCGCTCTTGGCGCGGCTGTACAGGCCGATATCCTCGCCGGCGGTAAACGGGACATGCTGTTATTGGATGTGACGCCACTGTCATTGGGTATCGAAACCATGGGCGGCGTAATGTCCAAAATCATTCCGCGCAATTCGACTATTCCGGCCAGCGCCACTGAAATGTTCACAACCTTTATCGAGGGCCAGACGAATGTGAAGATCCATGTCCTCCAGGGCGAGCGCGAATTGGTGAAAGACTCCCGCAGCCTGGCGCAATTCGACTTGAAGGACATTCCTCCGATGCCGGCCGGCATGCCGCGCATCGAGGTCAAATTCCTGATCGATGCGGACGGCATTCTCAGCGTGGCCGCGCAGGAACAGCGGACCGGAAAGTACCAATCCATCGAGGTCAAACCGACCTACGGGCTTACCGACGAACAGGTCGAGCACATGATCCTGGAGTCGTTCGAATATGCCGAAGCGGATATCGAAGCGCGTCTGGTCATCGAATCGCGGAATGAAGCCGAAACCGTTCTGAACGCAACTGCGAAGGGCACCGCCGACGAGCATTATGGGGAGCTATCCGCTGAAGAAAGGGCCGAGATTTCAGCAGCGGTGCAGCATCTGCGCCAAGTCATGAGAAGTGACAACCACCAGGCCATCCGCGAAGGCATCGAACGGCTCGGCCAGGCCACCATGAAGCTGGCCGAGCTCATCATGAATTCGGCCATTTCCAAAGCGCTCAAAGACAAGCGCGTGAGGGAAATTCAATGAACAAAGAATTGACCTGGACCGCAACCGAAGATATCGCCATCGCCCTCGCCGAGAAGTTTCCGGATACCGACCCGCTCACCGTGCGTTTCACCGACCTGCACAAGTGGGTTACGGCCCTCGAAGGCTTCAGAGACGATCCGAAAAACTCCAATGAAAAGAAGCTGGAAGCCATCCAGATGGCGTGGTACGAGGAGTGGCAGGACCGGCAGTGATTGGACGAAAATCACAACGCCATTTTTCCTGCGACATTCAAGCCGCTTGTGATTGCGCCTTCGATGAACGGTCCCATCAGGTAGTCCCCGCAAAAGTACAGGCCCGGCCTCCGCGATCGTTTTTCAAAGG
>QHXD01000292.1 GCA_003223895.1 Acidobacteriota bacterium | reverse complement strand
GCCGAGGACATCGCCGAACGTCTAAAGGCCAGGTTGGTGATACTCCTGATCGGCGAACGTCCGGGTGGCGACGCACTGGCGTCGCGAAGTCTTTCGGCCTACCTGGTCTACCAACTGCTGGATGCCGATGCGCAAAACAAAGCGGCCGCGTTCAGCAACAATCCGGATATCCGTTTCGAATACACGGTTATTTCCAATATCTATTCCGCAGGTTTGCCGCCGCTCGAGGCCGGCAGTGTCGTTGCCGAAAAAGCGTGGCACGTCCTCGCCCACCAGGCCGCCGGCAACCGTCTGGAAGCCACTCTCAAGATTTCCCGCTAATGCCGGACTGTCTCAACGACCGATTCGTCCCGTCGATGCCTGGTCGGCAAAATACTGATTCAGGCCGGTGACGATTTCCGAGAGTCCCTGCCGCAGGTTCTTGTCGAGGGATTCGACCACATCGGGAATTTCCTTACCGGCGACCGACTCTTCGTGCGTGTAAAGCCGGGACCAGACGGTTCGGCCGCTCTTTGCATCGTGGAGTTCGATTTCCATCGACACCCGGCTATTGATCTCCGGTTTGTCGATCTCGGAGAATTCGTAGATCTTGCCTCGCACGACATAGTCGGCCATTCCACTGCTGCGCTGTGTGTCCACGGACTGATACCTGCCGGAGGAGCGGAGCAAGCGCACCAGTGAATCCTGAACCAGGCGATCCGGAGTATCCACCCAGCGGTGATATTCGTACGCCCCCATCTCGTGGGCGCCAACCTGATAAAGAATGCGGCCATCTCGCATGATCGCAGGAGAATCGATGCGCCCGACTTGCAGCGTGACGCCGAGAGCTGTGGCAGTACCAGCCGGCGGCAGCGCCGGAATCTCAATGCGATAGTATTTGATCGGCCGGCCGACGGCACATGCTGAAACCAGTGTGCAAAGCGTTGCGATCAAGCAGACCCGGACAGCGGAACGCATGTTCACTTCTGAATCCCTCCGGGCCTTCGCTCTTTCACGTTGACGCCTCGGATCAAGCTGGATGGGCGGCTCTTGATTGCCTCGGTCAGAACCCTGATGTTATCGACGGATAAGCGAATGTTCTCCATAATTTCATCGATGTTGGCGGTGTTTTGATTGATGATTCCCTGAAGCTGATCCATCACGGTTTTCGAGTTTGCCAGCACCTCACGCAGCTCCGACATGGAAACCCGCAGATCCGGCCGGTTTTCGGACAACGCGGAATCGAGATTGGCGAGCATTTGATCCGCGCGGGCGGATGTCCTCCTCACGTCGTCCAGCAGCGGAGCCAGCCGGGCGGTTGCGTCGTTCATGCTCGTCAGGCCGCTGGAAACTTTGGGCCGGGAGTCGCTCAGCAGTTCGTTGAAGTTATTGAGCGACTGCGAGAGACTCGAACGATTACGGTCGTTTAATAGATCGTTCGCCCGTGCGAGAGCCTGCCCGATGTTCGAGCGATTGCGGTCGTTCAAAAGATCGTTTGCCCGCCCGACAGTGATCTGCAAACTATCGAGATTGAGAGTCAGCTTCTGCAGTGTCTCTTGAATTTGAGGAACGAGACTCTGGATCGCATCGCCCACTTGAGCAATCCCGACACTCTCGGTTGAATTGAGAACACCGCCGGGCGGCACCAAAGCAGCCTGCTCGGTTCCGGTTGAAATTTCGATGTAGTTGTCGCTCAAAGGACTGAGGCTGGAAAGCTTCGCGACACTATCCGTCTTCAACGGCGTGCCCGGGTCGACGACGAGATCGACCTCGATTCGCGTCGAGTCGCCTGGATCGATCCGAACACGCTGGACCGTGCCGACCTTCAGGCCGCCGTAGCGGACGGCCGTTCCCGGCTGCACGCCCCCGCTGAATTTGAAATAGACGTGGTGCGGAACGCCCGAACGGCCCACGCCTCCCCAAACACCGACGGCTGTTCCCGACAGCACGGCGGCAGCAATAACGACGAAGAGCCCTACCCACACACGTTCGCGATTTGGCGCCATTTCATCTCCTCAAATTCGTTCCGTATACAATCGCAGGTGATCCACATCATCACTCACCTCACTGTCCGGCACGCGGTTCAGAAACTGCTGGATACGCGGGTGAGTGCTTCGTCTCAGTTCGTCGGTGGTTGCCATAGCCACGATGTGGCCGCCATCCAGAACGATAATTCGATCTGCAATGAGGAACGCGCTCGCCAGTTCATGAGTGACCACTACGATCGTTACTGCCAGGGCTTGCTTCAAGTTCAGAATGAGAGAGTCGATGCCTGCTGCGACGATCGGGTCCAATCCGGCCGAAGGCTCATCGAAGAACAGGATTTCAGGATCCATAGCCATCGCGCGAGCGAGCGCCGCCCGCTTTTTCATTCCTCCGCTGAGTTGCGAAGGCATGAAATCCTGGAATTGGATAAGGCCGACCTGCTCCAGCTTGATGCGCACCACTACCTCAATCGTGGAAGCTTCCAGATTCGTAAGCTCCCGGAGCGGCAGAGCCACGTTCTCCCCTACCGTCATTGATCCGATCAGTGCGCCGCCCTGGAAGGAAAGGCCGATCTTCTTCCGGACCTCATCGAGCTCGGCCGCCGAGGCCTGGGCGAGATTCGTTCCCCCGACCCAGACGGCTCCCGAGGTTGGCTTCTCCAGCCCAACCATTGTCCGAAGAAGAGTGCTCTTGCCGGAGCCCGACCCCCCAAGGATTACGATCGTTTCCTTCGGTTGCACGTCGAAGCTGACACCGTGAAGGATCTCGCGATCGCCATACTGTACGCGGAGATCTCTTCCGGAGATGATCGGTCCGTCGACGTCCATCACGCCCCACCCGTCACATAGAAGATTGCCGTGAACACGAGGTCCACGAGAACAACCAGGAAAATGGAAGTGACGACCGCAGACGTAGTCGAACGGCCCACCTCCTCGGAGCCCGCCCCGGTGGCAAACCCTTCCTGGCATCCCACTCCTGTGATGACCAGCCCAAACACGATGCTCTTCACTAATCCGGTGATGATGTCGCGCATGTAGAGCGCGTCGCGGGTGGCGGAGAGATAGGTCCCGAAGGTGTAGTCGGCGCCTGTGACGCCAAACACACTTCCACCCAGAACGCCCATAAGGTCAGCCCATATTGTCAGGCACGGCATCATAACAAGCATCGCCAGCAGCTTCGGCGTGACGAGAAACCCGATCGGGTGCAGCGCCATCGTCTCGAGCGCATCCAACTCCTCAGTCACCTTCATTGTGCCGATTTCCGCTGCAAAGGCAGATCCGGAGCGGCCAATAACCACAATGGCGGTTACCAGCGGCCCCAGTTCCCGCGTGATTGAAATAGCGACAGTGTCCGCAATGAGGTGCAACGCTCCGAAACGTTTCAGCTCGTATGCGCCCTGCAACGCCATGATGACGCCGATGAAAAAAGTAATGAACGAAATGACGGGAACGGCTCCGACGCCAATCACCATCGCCTGATGACATGCGCGCTGATAACTCAGGCTGCGCTTCAGCGATGAAGTGAAGGCGTGGGCGAACGCCCGGCCCAGGAGCTGAGCCACTCCACCCAAATACGCGAGCCCTCTCTCTACGGCGCCTCCGATAACGGAAAGAGGTTCCACAACGCTAAGGCGCGGCATCTGTCTCCAGGGCCCGCTCTTCGCTGTCCGCGATCTGGAAAACCCCGAGGAGGTGAGTCAGCTTCAAGACGTCATAAACCGCCGAACTCAGGCCGAACAAAACGAAGTCCTTCTTCAGGTCCCGAGTTTTCCTCAGGGCCTCGATCAAAGTGGCGATGCCCGAACTGTCAATATAGCGGATCCCGCTCATGTTGAGCGCAAGCCGGGACGTCGTCTTCACATTCTCGAACAATGTGGCGCGCAAGACAGGCGAGTTGCCAAGATCGATGGCTCCCTCGAGGTCGACAATCGTCGCTTTCGCCACGACACGGATTGAGATTTTAAGGTTCGCACTCTGCCCATAGCGTTCGTGGAGGCTATCAGCCGCGCCCGGCAAAATGCAAGCGGCGATGCCGTCGTTCTCATGGGCGAAGAAATCGTTCACCCAATCGGGAATGCCTAATCCGAATTTCGAACGATTGTGGAAGCTACACCTGAATTCGTATAAACTTCGCTTTATGTAACTCTTCAGCCAACGCCTTTCTATTGTGGTGAAGTGCCCGGCAGCCTCGCTGAGGCCGCGGACATCCCCCAGTTTTCTTCAATTCAAAGGATCGTTCCATGCAGTGCATTACTGCTCAAGGCGTGTGCTGGATTACGCCCACCGGCCAAACTATCATCGATAATGTTTCGATCTCGCTCGGTGGAGAAAGGACAGGGCTTGTTGGCAAAAACGGCTCGGGAAAGACGACACTAGTCCGTTTGCTGCTGTGCGACTTAAATCCCACGTCCGGTTCCATTCAGCATTTTTGCAAGATCGCATACCTGCCACAGTCATTTGAACTCAATCCAGACGCCTCGGTTGCACAGGTATTGGGAATCGATAAGCAACTCGCTGCCATTGCCGAGATAGAATCGGGAGAGTTCAGCGAAAAACTTTTTGACATCGTTCAGAATGACTGGGATATCGGTAGTAAAGCGCGTGTCGAACTCTCTGGATTCGGACTATCCGAGATTGGTTTCGATCGCGCCATGCGTGATCTCAGCGGAGGCGAGGCGACAAAAGTCCTTTTGACAAGCCTGCTGCTGAGTGAGCCCGAATTCATCGTTCTCGATGAACCTACAAACAACCTCGATATGGATTCTCGGAATGCCCTTTACGAGTTCATTCGAGGATGGACCAGGGGGGCGTTGATCGCCAGCCACGACCGAACGCTGCTCTCTTCCGTCGATCAAATCGCGGAATTATTAGAGGGAAGGCTGACGCTCTTCTGCGGCAGCTTCGCCAAGTTACAGGCAGCAGCGTGACCTGGAAAAGGCGGCTGCAGAACGAACCCTGACGGCCGCGAAACAGTCTCTCCTAAAAGTGACTGACAAGGCTCAAAAGTCGCTCGCACGTCAACAACGACGATCCGCGAGGGGAAGGAAAGAGGGACTTGGATCCGGTGAGCCGAAGATTGTGTTAGGTGCTTTAAAGAGGCAAGGGGAAAAGACTGCAAGTCGTCTCGCGGCAATATTTGAACGGAAGATTGAACAGGCGCAGCAAAATCTAGAGGAGGCACGCCGCCGAATTCGGCCGGAAAATCGTGTTCGAATCGATCTCAGCGGAACAGCGGTCCCCAGAGGCAAAGTTGCGGTTCGATTGAAGGATGTTTCGTTCGGATATGGTTCAGGGCCCGACGGCGATCTCGTGACTAACATGTCATTCGCAATCATGGGCCGTGAGAGAGTTGCGGTCACGGGTCCAAATGGCTGCGGCAAAACCACGCTCCTAAGGCTAATCGCCGGGGAACTCATTCCTAAAAGCGGAACGCTTGTTCGAGGAATCGATCACATCGCATACCTGCCGCAAAATACTCTTCTTCTCCACAACACCGCTACCCTCTTGAGTAACTTCCAGCGTCTCAGCGGAAGGTACAACCAGAATATGGCTCGGGAACTGTTAAGCGGCTTTCTGTTTTACGGTTCGGACGCTTTTAAACCAACCTCTGGATTGAGCGGAGGCGAACGCCTGCGCGTAGCTCTCGCCGGAGTTCTCTGCAGGGAGTACCCGCCCAGCATGCTCCTTCTGGATGAACCCACGAACCACTTGGATCTAGATAGCATCGAGCAAATTGAAAGCGCCCTGCACGGATATCAGGGAACGCTGATCATCGTTTCTCACGATCAGGCTTTCATTAGCGAAGTAGGCATTGAACGGGAGATCATCCTCAAAGGGCACGCGGCTCGACCAGCCTAGATTGACTTGGGCATGATATGGCTACGCCTAAAGCCCGACATCCTGAATCACTGTCCACTCTCGATCCAGGGACCGATTCCGCGCATCTGTGCGGGAGCGATGTGGGTGATGTAACCCGNNTGCAGGAAACTCGTAGTTTGGCCCCACGTAAACGTGTGCCAGGCGGTGCAGCAGGACGGGCGCCCCACCCTCAGTGATGCGGGCGCTACCATAGTCGGCCATCATCCACAACTTAGCGTTTGCACCAACGAGTCACATTCTGCTCGAGAAGAATTCGCAGGGCGTTCGTATCGTCCGGCTTCGCCTTCAATCGCAGCTGCGCCCGGTCCTGCGCCTGCTTGACCGCGGCGAAGAAGGGCCCGCGTAGTTCCGGATCCGGTTTGAGAGCGATCTGGCCCAGAAAACGCTTGTCGCCCAGGAAAAACTCGGAGGTCAAGACGCCCTGCCGATAGCACTCCTCAAACAGATAAGCTGCCGCTTCCGAGGCGCTCCCGAGAGGGTCTTGCGGGTGGGACTTCTGCCAGGCCTCAAACTGCTTGTGGCCTTCCTCCGGCTTCAGTTCGTAGAGAAGGTGAAAGCCGGCCTCGAGTTCCGGCAAGTGCAAGGCCTCGAGCGGATTCTGCCCGGAGGCCGCCAGCGCCGCTCGAACATCAAGGACCCCTGCCACCAGCGCGCTGCATAGAAGCGAACAAGCACAGGAACGGGTCAGCGGGCAGTTTCAGGGGACCGCCGTTTGCGGGCGATTCGCATCGCGGATGCAAGGATGATTATCGGGAACAATTGAAGGGTTGGGAACGTAGGAGGTTCAAGCGACTGGTCAGACGGGCCGTGGTGAAAAACCGATTCACCAGGAAGGCCTCCACGGAACCGGCAGCAGTTCGAACGTCCAGCCGCGGGAGGATGGAAAGTTGGATTCCGTTGCAGTTAAGACTCACGCTCGTGGCAGCTCCGTGCAAGGTGGGAGGCGAAGCGGAGCGGGGCGTGCTCACGCAGCGAGGGCTGAATTCGAGAGCCTGGAGTGGCTTGAGGACGGTAAGCACCCGTTGGACTGGAACGGCCCAACCAGTCGGATTTTCAGCAAGTTCCGCGACGAAGATTTGGATCGGCCGATCATCGATCACTTTGAGCGCGTGGCACGCCGACATCGAAACCGTATCGCGGTCACGGATTCAGACACATCTCTCTCTTTTGGGGAATTGTGGGATGGCCTTTCCGGGCTGGCGGAAACCATCGCGGCCGAAACCAAACCTGGAGACCTGATCGGCATAGTACTGCCGACATGTTCGA
>QHXD01000291.1 GCA_003223895.1 Acidobacteriota bacterium | reverse complement strand
CGTGCCCAGCACGTTCACCCCGAGGTAGTAGGCGGCTCCGCCAAGAAGCAGCGCAATAACAGTCCACACAATCCCCAGCACGGGCTGCCTCATTACGGAAGCAGATTTCGTCAGCGGCCACAGATCGAAGTGGAGCATCAGGAACATGCCCGCCAGCGCCGTGACATAAAACACGAGCGCGCTCAAAGCATTGAACATTCCGTGAGGATCCAGCGCCGGCACGTATACCGGCGCACCCTGCATGAAGTCGTAGTTATAGAAGATACGGAACAGCAGGTAGTTCACTGCGTAGCAGGCAACCAGAAGCGCCAGTCCTGCGGCCACTGTGTTTTTGATCAAAGGCTTGAAGGGGAAAGCGCCCCACATGATGGCGCCCCAGAACGTGATCACGACGGAGACGATGGTGCAGTGCATCAGCATCGGCGTCGGCGGATTGATGCCTGCCCCCGCAACAGCCCGGTACACCGGCGCGATGACGACCCCTGCCGCCAGCGTTATCAGAGTGAACAACAGGCCGTTGAGAGGCTGGCGGCGCCTGGCCACGAAATCCGGATGGTTGGTTCCCCACACAACGGCCACGATGATCTGCATGGGGATGAGGCACCGGAGGAAGTACGCGACGGGTCCTGCAAATGTTGGAAAGTCAAAAAATGAAACAAATCCCAGCGCAATCGCAATGATGATTATGGTGGCGACAATTCCGGCGATCGGTTGTTTGAGGTTCATAGTGGGGCGGGATTCTAGCACAACTGTAGCGGCGGTCTATGACCGCCGGTTTTTCGTGGAAGCAACTGTGAATGAATTCGCCGAATGTACTCCCCTCCTTGCGAAGGAGGGGTGGCTGCGCCATCAATAAAATGCTGCGAAGCCACCTTAGAAGCAGACGGGGTGGTCGCTCACATACCATGTTTAAAAACGCATTCCGGAACATGACCTGTGACCGACCACCCCGGCCGTGCCATTTCGGAACGGGTCCTTTTTCTTGATGGCACGGCCACCCCTCCTTCATAAAGGAGGGGAATGCGGCCTGACCTGTAATTCATTCACAGGCTTCGACCGCCGCTACAGTCAGGGTCTGGTTCCGCGGTAGGCGTTCTCGAGTAACTCTCGCACTTCCCCGTATTCCACTTTTCGAGGATTGTAATAAGGATTCTCGGTCGCAAGCTTCGCGGCACGATCCAATCCATCCTCAGGCATTCCGATATCTTTCAGCGCGATCGGCGCGCCAATCCGCTTGATCAGGTCGTATATCCCGCGGGCAGCGTCTTTGGCGCCGAGCGCTTCCGCCGCGATCCGCATGGCTTCCGGCGCGGCTTCGCGATTGAACGCGACTGCATGCGGGAGAACTACGGTATGCGTATCCGCATGAGGCAGGTTGAATGTGCCGCCAAGCACATGGCAAAGCTTGTGATGGATGGCCATTCCGACCGCCCCCAGCACCGATCCGGCGAGCCACGCGCCATAGAGCGCATCCGAGCGCGCTTCGAGATTTCCCGGTTCCCGCACCACGATCGGCAGCGAGCGCGTGAGGGCGCGGACTCCCTCAGCGGCCAGAAGTGTCATGATCGGATTCGCGTCTTCCGCATAAAGACCCTCGACGCAGTGAGCGATCGCGTTCATGCCCGAAGGCCCCGAAATATGCGCCGGCAATGAAACGGTGAGAGTCGGATCGTACAGGACTGTCCTTGGCAGCACCCGGCGGTCGCGTCCCGTCTTTTTGAGACCGCCCTCGGTGATGCCGTAGATCGGTGTCATCTCGGACCCGGCATACGTTGTCGGCACGGCCAGGATCGGCATTCCGGTTTCGAGCGCAATCGCTTTGCCGAGGCCAGTAGTGGAGCCTCCGCCAACGGCGACATAACAATCGGCCCCGAGCTCTCTCGCCATGTCGCGGGCAGCGCGCGCGGTTTCAATCGGAACATGCATGACGGCTTCGGTGAAAAGACCGGCTGCCATGTCACCGAGACGCCGCATGGCTTCCTCTGCGTCCGCGCGTTGTTCCGGCGTCGAGAGCACGATGGCACGCCGGGCCCCAAGCCGCTTGACTTCTTCCTGGAGACGGTCGAGAGCGCCGACGCCGAAGATTACTCGCGTTGCGGGATGGTCGTAAACAAAGTTTCGCATATTTGTCCTAAGCCGGGCGTACGCCCTGATATGCATTCTCGAGCAGCTGCCGTAGCCCGGAATATTCGACTGGACGTGGATTGTAATACGGATGCTCCATGACAAGCTTCGCTGCCCGATCCAATCCTTCGTGCGGCATGCCGATGTCTTTCAAGGCGACGGGCGCCCCGATGCGCAGAATCAAGTCGTAGATGCCCTGCGCTGCATCTTCGGCTCCCAGCGCATCGGCCGCAATACGCATCGCCTCCGGCGCAGCTTCGCGATTGAATGCGGCGGCATGCGGCAGGACGATGGTGTGAACGTTCGCATGAGGAAGCTGGAAGGTACCGCCGAGAACATGGCTGATGTTGTGATGAATGGCCATACCAACATTGCCGAGCACCACTCCCGCCAGCCAGGCTCCGTACAGCGCGTCCGTTCGCGCGCCGAGATTGGCGGGCTCAGTGACGACAATCGGCAGGGATCGCGCAAGAGCCCGAATTGCTTCTGCTGCGAAGAGCGTCGCGATCGGATTGGCATTCTTTGCGTAAAGACCTTCGACGCAGTGGGCGATGGCGTTCACGCCGGATGGTCCCGACACATTTGACGGCAGAGTGACTGTCAGGGCGGGATCGTAAAGAACAGTCTTCGGCAGCATCCTCCGGTCGCGTTCTCCTTTCTTGAGGCCTCCTTCCGTGTAGCCATAGAAGGGCGTTACTTCGGAGCCACCATAAGTCGTCGGGACCGCGACAATCGGGATTCCGCATTGGAGTCCGACTGCTTTGCTGAGATCGATGGCGGAGCTCCCACCGAATGCGACGATGCAATCGGCTGCGTGCTTCTGGGCCACCTCCTTTGCGGCGCTTATCGTTTCAATCGGGACGTGCATGACAGCTTCGGCATGCACAGCCGCAATCATGTTTGGAAGACGCCGCGCCGCTTCTTCCACGTCTTTTCGGCGTCCGGGCGTGGATATGAAGACAGGCCGCTGCACACTCAGCCGCTGTAGTTCCTCGCCGAGCCGCTCCGAGGTTCCAACGCCGAAAAGGACTCGCGCCCCCGGCACGTCATAGATGAAACTCTGCATAGTCGTGACAACAACGTATCAGGAAAAGCGTATTCCCCTCCTGGTACAGGAGGGGTGGACGCGCCATCAATAAAAGCTGCGAAGCCTCCTTTGAAAGGGCGCGGCCGGGGTGGTCAGTTCGGCGAACATTTCGTGTGAGCGACCACCCCGTCTGCGCCATCTCGGAAGGAATTCTTTTTCTTAATGGCGCAGCCACCCCTCCTTTTCAAGGAGGGGAACCCGCGCATTTCCCATTTCATAGAAGACTCTTAACAGTTACGGCAATGCAAACACGTACAGCGATTCCGTATTGTTCGGATTTGGATCGGTGATACCGGCGCCGCCGGACGAGGTGATCGCGACGTACTGTTTACCGTTCCTGGCCTGGTATGTCATCGGTACGGAGATCGCGCTGTATTCCAGCTTCGTCTCCCAGAGTTGCTTGCCGGTCCTGGAATCGAAGGCGCGAAAGCGCCTGTCATTTGTCGCGCCGATGAACACCAGCCCTCCGGCTGTTGCAATGGAGCCGCCCACGTTCACCCGTCCGGTATTTCTCTTTCCTTCCGGAAGCTCGTCCGTTACGCCGAGCGTTATCTGCCACGCGACGTCGCCGGTGTTTGCATTGATTGCAGTGAACTGACCCCACGGCGGCTTTTGACACGGCCAGCTCTGTTCGCCGAGAAGCTGATTCTTTTCGTTTGTCTTTCTGTCCCAGAACTTCGACGCGACCGGATTTCCCCATACGCTGGCGCGATCGTAGGGCACGCGCGATCCCTCCAGTCTCTTCTCGATCCATCCAAGACTTCCGTAGTTCGAAGTGTTCACGAAAAGATATCCCAACTTCGGATCGGCGGACATTCCACCCCAGTCAGTGCCGCCGATATCTCCAGGGAAGCTGATAGTCGACCTCGGCGGCGCACCGGGCGCTCGATAAGCCCACGGCGTGTACTGTCCCTTGTTGATGAGGTTCCCACCACTTTTTTCGACCAGATCGCGGCAGGCTTTTGCGTGTGCCTCGGTGGTGTCGGCCGCAGTAATCAGGTCTTCCGGCTTGTAGTCGTGCTTGCCGAGCGGAAGCGGTTTCACCGGGAATGGTTGGGTAGGCGAAGTCCATTCGCCGGGAACGTCGGTCTGCGCAACAGGCCTTTCTTCGACACCAAAAACAGGCTCACCGGTGACCCGATTGAGAATGAACACCAGTCCGAGTTTTCCTGTCTGTGCCAGGGCGGGAATTTTCTTACCTTTGACCGTCACATCGAGCAGAATCGGCGCCGGAGGCAGATCCATATCCCACAAGTCGTGATGCACGGTTTGGAAATACCACTTGAGCTTGCCCGTCATTGCGTCGAGCGCGACGACTGAATTTCCGAACAGGTTGTTACCCTGGCGATCGAATCCGTAGTAATCGCTGGCCGGGCTGCCGTAGTTTGTATAAAGGATGCCGCGCTCGGTATCGATGGTCATGTAAAAGCCCCAATGGTTCGCGCCGGTGCGATTCTGCCATCCATTGGGCGGCCAGGTATCATTACCGGCTTCGCCCGCGCGCGGCACCGAGTGGAATTCCCAAACCTTCGCACCAGTCCGCGCATCGTACGCGCGAGTATCTCCTGGCTGTCCCTCCGCGGGTTGCTCCGGTACGTTGGCGCCCATGATCAGAAGATTCTTGTACACAGTCGGAGGCGAGTTGTACGGCACCACCATGTCAACCTCGCCGTTCGTGCCAAAGCCCAGTACGGACTCACCCGTCGTGGCATTCAGGGCGATCAGCCTCTTGCCGATTGTAAAAAAAATGCGAGCCGGAATGTTGGTTTCGCCTGGCCAGTAAGTAACGCCGCGATTGGACGCTCTTCCATCCTTCACCGGGAAAGTCCAGATTTCTTTTCCCGTTTCCGGTTCGAGGGCAACCACACGGGTATTCGCCGATAAGTACATCACCCCGTTCACCACGATGGGCGTTACCTCGGAGTAACCTCCAAGGCCGCCCCCTGCCGCGCTCTTTCGTTCTTCGTCGGTTCGAAAGTGGTAGATCCAGGCCTGTTTCAAATTGCCGACGTTCTTCGTGGTGATCTGCGTGAGTGGCGAATAGCGTGTACTGGCGTAGTCGTGGCCGAACATCGGCCAGTCGCCTCTGGACTGTCCGGATAGCGTTGCGGCTGCGAGCAAAATAATGATGGCGGTGCGAACATGCATACAGGAGTATCTCCTTCGTTGCGGACGGAAATACTATCAAAAAATTGGGGAAAGCCGGTTATTAGCCGCGATTTCAGATCACTGATGGCCACTGCCCAATGACTAATGAACTTGAGGATTGAAAAATGATCGGATTTCTGAATTGATCAACAGTCAGTTGAGAAATCCGATTTCTCAATCCTGAAGTTCATTAGTCATTGGGCAGTGGCCATCAGTGATCAGT
>QHXD01000290.1 GCA_003223895.1 Acidobacteriota bacterium | reverse complement strand
CTTACAGAATAATAACCGAAGCGATTGAAATGGGCGTTCACAACGATGAAACCCATCAAATAGCAGGCAACAGAGAGGTAAACGGCACCTTTCCCAACGATCTCCAAGAAGTCCTTAAGAGGTAGTTTATCCTTTTTGGGAAATAGTTTCTCATCAGGGTGTTTGATTGGTTCTATCTCTTTCTTCTCACCAGAGTGGTTGATTGGTTCTATCTCCTTCATTGTAATAATTCCTGATTTGTTTGCTTCTCGTGGTCAGTGAAGGCACCTAATGGGATGCGGCTGAGCGGCCGCGTTTTTCAGCGGTCCGCTCCAGCCGCGTGTTATCCGGCCCCGGTTGCTGAGGACCAGTTCCAGTCAGAACCTCCGAAGGCGCTGCGCTCCATGCACGAGCGTCAGACAATTCCCGGATAGATTCGTCGCCGAACTCTGGAACAACCTGGCCTCGCTCGGCAAAGTTGGCAAGCGAAGCCGCAGCTTCCTTGATCTCCTGGACAAACGCTGCCGCGTAGAATTTGGAATTCTGTGCGATGTAATCTGCGGCATTCTCCACGTCCTCCCAGGCGGGATCAGTCCAGGTTATTTCTCGATCCACCGCGCCATCCGTCGCTCAGCTTCCTCCTGGGAAATCACCTGTCCACGCTCTGCGGCATCCAGCCCCCTCCTGGATCTTCTGACAGACGTAGATGTGATACTGAATGTCATCGAGCGAAGCGTCGTCGGGAAGCTTCTCAAGAAGGTCGCGAACCTCCTCTTTGGCTGTCTTCATTGATCCTACCTCCGTTGGCAACATTCTACATCGAAGATCCGACAGGAGCGCGGCCCGTAGAACGAAGTCTGGTTGTCGGTTTGTCCGGATAACGGCTTAACGTTCGCCTTCACGGGCGGCGCCCCCGCGGCCTGCACGAGCGCTGCAGCCGGAATTGCCAATCTGAACGCGACGAACATTTTCCAGGGGCTGCTCGGATGCCTGCCGCCGACTTTCGATTATTTGCCGAATGAGCAGCGCTTCAACGCGCTTTTGCCAAATTCGATTTTTGTCAATGAGAACTTCCTGGGCGCCGGCATTCCGCTTTGTGGTTTCTTCTGCTTTACTTTGGGTTTTGCAACATTAACCGGACCAGATGTCCCAGGAATTCGGGCCGTATTTCATTCTCATCAGCGAACACTTTCAACTGATCCGCCGAAAACGACTCGAGTTTCGCAGGCAAATGCCGGGCGCAGGAGTTGCAGCCATCCGTGGCGTACAGGACGCGGTCTTTCGCCGAGTAGGCGAGCATCCGAGGAGATTCGCTGTCACGAAGGATGCGGCCGTTTTTTTCGTATTCGTCCGGATCGACCAGCCAGGTGTCCGGAGTGGTGAGGTGCTCGGCGGAAACGACCTGGCGGATGGAATCGTAATCGAACTGGACCAGATCGAGGGCTTTTGCCGATAGCAGGCAGTCACGGTAGTAATTGAAGACCACGATTACTTCTCCAGCTCACCCGCCACGATATTGAAAGAACCGAGCGCCGCGACAGCATCCGAGAGGTAACCGCCCTTCACCAGGTGATTGAAGGCCTGGAAAATGTAGAAGCATGTTCCGCGGCAGCGAAGCCGGTAAGGGCGTTTGCTGCCATCACTGATGAGGTAGAAACCCAGCTCGCCGTTGGCGGCTTCCCAGTAAGAATAGACCTCGCCGATGGGCGGCAGAATGCCGTCCTGAATCAGCTCGAAGTGATTCATCAGGTCTTCGATATTCGAGTAGACGCCTTTTTTGGGCGGCAGGCTGATCCGCCGATCGTCGATCTGCACGGGGCCTTCGGGCAGATTCTCGAGTGCCTGTTTAATGATCCGAAGGCTCTGGCGGATTTCCTCGATCCGTACCAGGTACCGGTCATAAACGTCACCGCTCTCGCCCACGGGCACATCGAACTCGAACTTGTCGTAGTCGTAATTCGGGAACCACTTCCGGACGTCGTAGGGAACTCCTGCCGCGCGCAACACGGGACCGGTGAATCCCCAGTCGATGGCGTCCTCGGCCGAGATTGCCGTTATTCCTTCGGTACGCATCTTGAAGATCTTGTTATGGCGATTCATCTTCTCGATGTCGTCCACGTATTTTGGAATGTTCTGGAGCAATTGGCGCGAGCGCGTGACGAAATCCTTCGGGATGTCGTCAGCCACGCCGCCGATGCGAACGTAGCTCACGGTCAGGCGCCCGCCGCAGCAGGATTCGATAAGGTCGTAAATCTCTTCTCGGGGGCGGAAGCTGTACCAGAAATTGCTGATGGCGCCGAGGTCCACAAGGTTCGTGCCGATGCAGACCAGGTGGTCCGCAATCCGGCTGAACTCCGAGAGGATCACGCGGATGTATTGTGCCCTCTTCGGTATCTCGACGGCGAACGTTTTCTCGACTGCCATCGCATACGCTACGCCGTTCATCATGGCGGACATGTAGTTGAGGCGATCAGTGAAGGGAATCACCTGCCAATACATGTGCGTCTCCGACATCTTCTCGAAGCACCGGTGCAGATAGCCGATCTCGGTATCGGCATCGACGATTTTTTCGCCGTCAACGGCCACCTGTAATCTGAAAGTGCCGTGCATTGCGGGATGCTGCGGCCCGACATTCAGGATCTGTGGATGGGCCAGGCCCATGGAATCGGCATATTTCTTTGCACGTTCGACGACCGGCAAATCGACGGTTTCCGTGCACAGCGTGCGCTGACCCGGCGGAAAATCCTTCCGAAGGGGATGCCCGACGAACTGCGCGTGCGTCAGGATCCGCCGTAAATCCGGGTGGCCCTTAAACTGGATGCCGAACATGTCGTAAGCTTCCCGCTCGGACCAGTCCGCGCCTTTCCAGACATCGATCACCGAGTCGATGGTCGGGTCGTCTTCCGGAACCGGAACTTTCAAGCGCAATCGATGTTTGTTGGAGAGGGAAAGGAGATGGTAGACCACGTCGTACCTTGACGCGCGCTCCGAGAGATAGTCCACGGCGGTGACGTCCAGCAGCATCTTGAAATCGAAAGCCGGATCGTTCTCGAGCGCACGTAGCACTTCTTTGGAACTCTCCCGCTTGACTGTGATCGAAAGATCCCCGCGTAATTCGCGCATGCTGATCAGTTCGTCTGGAAACCGTTCCTTGAAAGCCTGAGCGATGGGTCCCTGGACGACCTGGTTTTCCTCGAGGAACCGAACCAGCGAGCGCGGCGGTCCCTGGAGATCATGGACGGTGGCATCGATTTCAGGTGTTTTCAGCCGTGTCTGCCGGGGGTGGCGTTCGTAGGAGAGACGCGTATCGTTTTCGACCTGTTGCTGAAGCTTCATCACCGCGTCGAGGACTGCTTCAGGCGTCGGCGGACAGCCGGGGATATAGACATCGACAGGAATGATCTCGTCGATACCCTGCATCACGTGATAGGCGCGATAAAAGCCGCCGCAGGTTGCGCAGGCCCCCATCGAAATCACCCACTTCGGCTCGGCCATCTGAGTGTAGATTTGTTTTAAAACCGGCCCCATCTTGTCGTTAATAGTGCCAAGGACCATCAGGACATCGGCCTGTTTGGGCGCAAATCGCACGACTTCGGAACCAAAACGGGCGATGTCATAGTGCGCCGACGCCACGGCCATGAACTCGATGGCGCAGCAGGCCGTCCCGAAGGGGTAGGGCCAGAGCGAGCTCTTTCGGGCCCAGTTGACGAGCGAACTGTAGGTGGTGAGGAAGAAGTTTTCGTGATCCCGCTTGGTCTCGATTTCGGCGACGCTCATAAGCTTTTGATTGTAGCCCGCGTTTACGGGTCGTATGCCAGGTTCGGCCCTAACCAACGCTCGACGACTGCGGTATCCAATTGCTTTCGAGCGCTGTAATCTCTCACCTGATCCCGATCAATCTTGCCCACGCTGAAATACTGCGCGTCGGGATTGGAAAAATAGAGACCACAAACGGAGCTCGCCGGCATCATGGCGTAGCTTTCGGTGAGTTGAATATCCGTGTTGTTTTCAGCCTGGAGCAGATCGAACAGTGTTCGTTTTTCCGTATGATCCGGACTGGCGGGATAACCCGGGGCAGGCCGGATTCCTCGATATCTTTCGTTGATGAGATCTTCGGTCGTGAGATGCTCACCCCTTCCGTAACCCCACTCTTCGCGGACTTGTTTGTGGAGCCGTTCGGCAAAAGCCTCGGCCAGGCGGTCGGCCAGCGCTTTCGCCATGATCGAGTTGTAATCGTCGTGGTCCTTCTCGAATGCGGCGCAAATATCTGCCAGGCCGACACCCGCCGTAACGGCAAATCCCCCGAGGTAATCCACAATGCCTGATGTTTTCGGCGCGATGAAGTCCGCAAGGGCGTAGTTGGATTCGCTGTCGGCCTTCTTCGTTTGCTGGCGCAGCGTATGAAAAACAGCCAGGACGCCGGTGCGTGATTCGTCCGAGTACACTTCGATGTCGTCGCCCACGCTGTTTGCAGGCCAGAATCCGTAAACACCCCGCGTCATCAGGCGCCGGCCGGAAACGATCTTGCGAAGCAGTTGCTGGGCGTCGTAATAAAGCTCTCTCGCCTTGGTTCCTATGACCCTGTCCTCGAGAATCTTCGGATACGTGCCCCGCAGTTCCCAGGTGTGAAAAAACGGTGACCAGTCGATAAACGGGATGATTTCGATCAGCGGAAAATCCGTCAGCACGTGTAAGCCGCTGAAAGCCGGCTTTGGGGGCTTTCCCTGCGACGGCCAATCGACGGGGAATTTACGCCGGCGTGCCTCTTCGAGAGTGATCAGCGGCACGTGCGTCTGGCGTTTCAGGTAAGCCTGGCGGGAGGACTCCTGCTCACGCTTCGTGGTTTCCGCGAATTCACATCGCAAGCTCGGGTTCAGCAGATTTCCCACAACCCCAACCGCCTTCGACGCATCCGGGACATGCACAACCGGTTCGTCGTAGGCCGGCGCGATCTTTACCGCGGTATGAATTCGGCTCGTCGTGGCCCCGCCGATGAGCAGCGGGACGTCGAAGCCTTCTCGGCGCATTTCCTGAGCGACGTGAACCATCTCGTCGAGCGACGGCGTGATGAGTCCGCTCACGCCGACGATGTCCACTTTGCGTTCGCGCGCCGCGGCGAGGATCCTGTCGCTCGGCACCATAACGCCGAGGTCGATCACTTCATAGTTATTACATGCCAGCACGACACCGACGATGTTCTTGCCGATATCGTGCACGTCTCCTTTGACCGTAGCCAGCAGTATCTTGCCTTGAGCGCGTGCGCCTTCTTCTTTATCCGCCTCCATGTACGGAATCAATTGCGCAACGGCTTTCTTCATGACACGCGCGCTCTTGACGACTTGTGGAAGAAACATCTTGCCGGCGCCGAAAAGATCGCCGACAACGCTCATGGCGCCCATGAGAGGTCCTTCAATGACCTTCAGCGGCTTCTGGTACTTCTGGCGTGCTTCCTCGACATCCTGGTCGATGTAATCGACGATTCCTTTGATCAGCGCGTGTTTCAGGCGTTCTTCCACCGGTCCTTCGCGCCATTCATCTTCTTTCGCCTCGGCCTTACCGGTCTTCTTTACCGAATCCGCGAACGCCAGCAGGCGCTCGGTGGCGTCGGGCCGGCGATTGAGTAAAACGTCCTCGACCAGCTCGAGCAAATCTTTTGGAATCT
>QHXD01000182.1 GCA_003223895.1 Acidobacteriota bacterium | reverse complement strand
GTTCTTGCTCCAAGCCCCGCACAAATGGCCAATCTCCAGGTCCACCCGGGTTGTATTCATCAAGGAGCCAGCGTGGTGTTTGGATAGTAATAGGCGAGAATCTCCTTATACGTGTAGCCCCGCTCGCCCATGACTGCTGCGCCGGTCTGGCATAGGCCGATTCCATGACCGGCGCCAACTCCTTCGAAAATGAAGTGGTCGCCGGAGCGCCGAAGTTCGTACAGGTCGCTTCGGATCTTGTTCCAGCCGAGAGTCCGTCCGATTGCGAGCCGAAATGCTTCCGCGTCGATCATTCGCGATCCTGAACCGGTGATCCGCAGCCGCTGGGCGCGTCCAGAGCCGGTGCGCTCAACGACCTCGATCCCATAGATCTCGGTCAAACCAAGCGCCGACCGCAGATCGGAACTTGTGAGTTCGGCCGACCACTTCGACGGGCCTCGCGAAACACAAAAGGAATCGCGCAGCTGCCCCAGGTAAGGCGCTCGCGGCTCCGTGATGCCGCCGCAGTCCTGATGGTAATAGGCCGGTATCGGGCGTCCGTCATATCGAAGCACTTCGTTGCTCGTGGCTTCGACGGCTTTTCGAAGACGAGTGCTCAAGGCTGTGACTCGGAAGTCCTGGCAATGCGTGGTGTCGCAAAAGTCGAAGCCTTCCGTTTTGTGGCGATTCAGGAAATGTACTGCCCAGGTGCGTGCGGCCACGGCCATTGCCTTCAGCGACTCCTCTGCTCGAAAACCGGATGATTCGCCGGCCAGAACAGCGGCGACGTAATCTTCCAGCGGCAGCTCAGTGATGATGACAAGCGCGCCGTTGCGAGCCGAAACCTCGATTGGATACGGCACGCGTACGCCTTCACCGCGGGCCCGCACGATCGTGACGGGACCATCGCTGCGAAAGATTTTACCGGTGTCTCTTCGCGCGCCTTTTCCCGCGTCAAGCAGAACCGTTTGTCCATCGGGGGTCGTTATGCGGACCTCTGATGGTTGCTCCACTGAAAACAACCGCACTCGAATCGGCGCAGGTTGAGCGTAAAGCCATCCCGTAATCAGGACGGTAACCAGAACACAGATTGGGAGAACGCGATTCATTGAGCGGCCTTTGAGGCGGAATAGCCCGCAAACATACGGCCCGCAATCGGCGCAGCGTCGCTTCCGCCTCTGCCGCGCTCCAGAAAGACCACGACAACGATTTCAGGACGGCCCGCCGGTGCGAAACCCGCAAACCATGCGTGCCCGCCCGCCGTGCCGGTCTTTCCCGCTACCCGCATTTCCCTGGAAGCCGCGAGCTGTCCCGTTCCCACTTTGACCGCAGACTCGAGTCCCTGGGCGACGAGACGAAGCTCTGCCGTGACCTCCTGCGGATTTCGCAGGCGCTGTGCGAGCGTTCGATAGGCTTCGGCCAGCGCGAGCGGAGTCACGCCGACACTGTCTTCGCCGATGCTCATGAGTTGCATGGCTTCTTTCGATCCCGGCTGCTGAACGACTCCGGCGATTTCACTCCGCCATCGGCCGGTTAGAGAATTGAATCCGGCACGCGAGAAAGCGCGATAAAGCGAGTCCATTGGAAGATGTTCGGAATTGCGGATGAAAAAATGGTTGCACGAGTATGCCAGGGCCATGACCGGGTCGATGGGGCCAAGCCCCGAGGCGTGGGAACAGTCGAGCTTCCGATCTCCAATGCGATTGGTCAGCGGGCAGATCAGTGCGGTCTTCTCAGTGACCAGCCCCGCGTCCATCAAGGCCATCAGCGTGAAAGGTTTCACGGTTGAGCCTGGGGGAACAACCCGGCGAGCCGCGACGTCCATCCGGTACGACGCCAGGATCCGGCCTGTTTCCACTTCAAGCACGAGAGCAGCGCCTTCGCGCTTGCCCATGGCTTCGCTTAGAGAACGCTGAAGCCGGTTGCCGGTTGTCTGGAAAGGGGAAACGAGAATTAAGGATAGAAATAAGACGTAGAGCGCAAACACGTCCTTAACGATACACCAGTATGCACGAGCCACCAGGGGAAACAGCCGCGAATTACGCGAATTACGCCAAATGGGCGCGTCAAGAATCTTTTGATGCGCCCATTTGGCGTAATTCGCATAATTCGCGGCTGTTTCCCCTGGTCTTTGTTAATTCAATTCGGAGTGACCTTGATGTTATCGAAGTAGACCTCCGACGGTGCGGTGCTTGAGAATCCCGGGCTTCCGATCAAGAGCCCCAGTCCGGGGGGATCCGTGCGATCCACCATCCATGCTGCCGGTTCCGGCTCCGCAGCAACCCACGATTTGCCGCGAGCCCGCACGCTCCCGTCCAGGAGCGGTTCGACGCGGAGCTTGATACGATACCAGGTGCCGGCGTTGACAGGGATTTTTGCCGTCCTGATCCGGTTCTCTTCCGGCTGCCATGACTGGAGCGCGATCCGTTGCCCGCTGAGAAAGAGTATCAGTTCGTAACCCTGAACTGCGACACCACCACTGGCCTCCTTTGCTTCTGCCGGGAATCGCACATCCGCTTCCACCGTGTAGTTCGTCGCAGTATGTGGTCCGGCGAACGCGTGAGCGCCCGTATTCGCAAGTTTGGCCAAAACTTTGTTGCCGTCGATGACCTTCACAGCAAATTTATCTCGAGCGTTCACCCACCACTCCGGAAAAGAACCAGCCTCCAAATCGTCAAAGGTCATTTCCCAACGCTGCGGAAAGACTCGCATACGGGCTTCACCGGTTAGAGTACCGAGCTTGACCTTGACTTTGCCAAAGGAAGCTTTCGGCTCGTTAGCTACGTTATAAGTACCATCGGGCTGGACAGAGCCGGCCGGGCCCTCGAGTGACCACTGCAAATCACTCTTTGGTTGTTGAACGTTCTGTTGTGGGTTGCCCTGTTGCTGCGACTGCCCTGGACTGCTTTGTTGTTGAAGCGGCTGTGGAGTTTCTTCACGAATGAAATTGCCTTTCGCGTCGAACAGTCTGACGCGGAACTTGACTGTCCCCCCCGGGTAGACAGCGACGTCCGCCGGTATGACCTGCAGATAGGCGGGAACGCGGTTCTCGATATTAGTGGTAACAGCACCAGTTGAAGGTGTCCAGGTGGGCGCGCGGCTTCCGGCGCGGCCGATGGCGTAAAGGGTTTTTGAGGTCGAGAAATAGATGCGGCCGTTGGACACGGCGGCACCGGCAGTGACTGGCTCCGGCCTGGCGGTGGTCCCCAAACGATTCTCGCTCAGGATTTCACAACCGTCGGCTCCCGGCCGCAGGATAAAAAACCTGCCGTTTTCGGTGCCGATGTAAATCTTGCCGTCAGCAAGCACAGGAGCGGCCTTTTGAACCTGGCCGAGGTCCAATGACCACAGTTGTTTACCCGTAGCCGTGTCGAACCCGTCGAGGGAATTGTCATTGTTGTTTACTAAATAGAAGCGCTTGCCGTCGCTGACGGGAGAAGACGCGCTGGCCAGGAAGCCGTGCGTCAGCCACCTGGTTTGTCTGTCGTTGACTTCACCTGTAACCGCCGGGTTGAGCGCAGCCATGAAACCCATCGCGGTCGTTTCCAGGTTTTGTACGCCGTGAGTCAGGATGAGATCCTGGCCCGCGCGGATCGCGCCCGTATTCACGCCACGCTTGGAAACTTCGTATCGCCAGACCGGCTCACCAGTCGATACTTTGATCGCATGCCAGGCGCCGTCGCTGCCCCCGGCGACAAGCAGGCGAACGCCGTCGACTTCGGTGATGAGCGGCGGCGAAGATATCGGTTCGTAAGGCCGTTTCTCTGAAGAGCTGACCCACACGCTGTCGCCTGTGCGTTTGTCGAAAGCGAGAAAGCGGTGGGCGCCCGCTCCGAGTTCGCCCCAGCCGAACGTGATGCCGCTGACGATGACGAGCGGACCATCGACCACCGGCGAGGCGACGCGGCCCGAATCGGTCAAAATGAATCCGAATTCTTCGTACAGGTCCCGAGTCCATAGCGGCACACCGGCACTCGTGTAGGCAGCCAGCATTCCGCCGGTGGTGAGCACATAAACGTTGCCCAATTGCGGATCCAATGCCGGCGTGGCCCCTGCGGCGCGCTCCGGTGGAACGAGGCTATGATTGACGCTGATGCGCTTTTCCCAGACGAGCTTGCCGGTATTTGCGTCGAGAGAGACGATGCGCTCCTGCAACTCCGCTCCTTCTCCAACCATGTTCTGAAGATAGATACGGTCGCCCAGCACAACCGGCCCTGAGAGTCCACCGTACGGCGCCTGCCAAACCAGATTTTCGCCCTCGGGCGACCACCTTTCGGGCAGGTTCGTTTCCGCGGAAAGCCCGTCACGGTTCGGACCGCGAACCTCGGGCCAGTCGCTTGCGATGCAAAGGAATGCAAGAAAGACCAGTAAAGAGTAAGAAGCATGTCGATGCGAGCCTGTCATTTCGCTCTCCATAGAAAAATTCGTTGCCAGAACCCACTGGCTGGGCCAAGAATGTAGGCCCCAAAAGGGGTACCGTATCATAACCAGGGAACTTGAAAAAGAAGGGGGAAGCTTGTGAGGAAACTTGGAACGTTGTGTCATGCAGCACGTTTCGTGTTGCTCATGACAGCAACCTGTTGGGCTCAACAGGATGGTGTGATCACCGGAAAAATTACAGATGGATCGGGGGCTGTCCTTCCCGGCGTTGGCCTTGAACTGACCGGACCCGCGGTGATGGGAACACGGACCGCGGTCAGCGACGAGACTGGGACTTACCGCTTCGGGTTGGTTCCGCCAGGCGTCTTCACGGTGAAGTATGAACTGCCGGGTTTCAAAACGCTGGTTCGCGAGGGGATTCAGGCGTCGGCCGGTTTCACGGCCACGATCAATATTGTCATGGAGGTCGCAACGGTTGCGGAAACCGTTACTGTAGTTGGTGAATCGCCAATCGTTGACGTGCAGAGCGCTCAGGTCAATACGAACTTTAATCCGACCGCGATTGCCGTGATCCCTAACGGGCACGACATCTTTTCCGTCCTGGCTCTAACGCCGGGCGTTCAGGTGATGGTTCCCGACGTCGGAGGCAGCGAGGTGCGGCAGCGATCCAGTTTCCGCGTCTTTGGCAGTACGTCACAATGGAACGTCATCGATGGCGCAATCGTAACTTCGTTGCTCTATCAGGATCCGGATGCTTATCAGGAGATGCGGTTCGCAGCCGCCAGCAAAGGAGCCGAATCGCCCGTTGCCGGCTCTTATAACAACTTCATTGTGAAGAGCGGAGGCAACAAGTTTCACGGACTGGCCTTTGCGGACTGGGAACCGCTGAAGCTGCAAAGCTCAAATCTCACCGATGACCTGATCAAGCAAGGCGCCAAGAACGCGAATTCGATTGCCCGATATCGGGCGTTTCACGCCGACGTCGGCGGCCCGATCATGAAGGACAAGTTCTGGTGGTTCTGGGGTATGCGCAATATCAATTCCGACCTCAACCTGATCGGATTCACAAACGCCCAGACGGGCCAACCTGAAATCGCCCGCACCACCCTGCAGAACCAGACCGCAAAGTTGAGCTACCAGCTCAACAGCAAAAACACGCTTGCGTACACCATGCAGTGGGACCGGAAGTATCAGCCCCACGTCGTCACCGCCGATACCGCCGCATTTATGAATACCGATTCTGTTCCGATACAGGACAATCCGGAGTGGGTCCAGTCTCTTGTCCTCAACTCGGTTCTGTCTACCACCTCGACCCTCGAGGTCCGATTCGGCGAATTCGGCTGGAAGTTTCCCAGACTCAGCCGGGTTGATGAACTCCCGCGCATGGATCTGACAACCAGGCTCCTTCGCGGCAGTGTTCCGATTTCAACGATCGACCGGAGTCACCACAAGAATATCGATGCGGTCTATTCGCTCGGAAATCACCACATGAAAGTCGGATATGGCGCTCTCTGGGAGGGTGCGCCCTACACGCGCTACGGGTATAAGGACAACATCAACACGATCTGGAGCAACAATTTCGCGATGCCGATGTATATCGAGACATACGATCTGCCGTTTACGTATGAAAACCGCTCGATGCAGCATTCGGCGTTCTTGAATGATTCCTGGAATATCCGAAGGTTTACCTTCAACGCCGGCGTTCGTTTCGACGCATTTCAGCCGTCCTACCCCGAGCAGCAAAAAACCGGCGCCGGGCCGTATCAGCAAGCCATCAAATTCCCGGCTTTCAAATTCCACTGGCAGACTGCCTTCCAGCCGCGGGTGTCACTCGTATATGACGTCTTTGGAAATGGGCGCACCGCCATCAAGCTGGCATACGGCAGGTATGTATACAACGCGGGATCCATTACCAATGCCGCCTCGACCCTTGCGGGGCAGGTGAACCCCATGTCTCTGACCACCATCCGATATAACTGGGATGGTAAATTCCCGTTTGTGCCTGACCCGAGCAAGATCGTTTCGGTTACCGGTGGCCTCAACCGCCGGCTCG
>QHXD01000181.1 GCA_003223895.1 Acidobacteriota bacterium | reverse complement strand
TCGCACTCAGGGCTCCATTCGTGGGAAATCGAATTTCCCCAACTCAGTTCTCCGCGGCAGCGCTAAACCTCCTTAAGAAACTCCCGGCTCCAATCGACGATTGTGGAACTGTCAAATACGGCTCCAATAACAAGAGCAATGAACACACTATCGTCAGTAAGGTCGACTATCAATGGAGTCAGAAGCAGTCACTCTTCGGCAGGTACGAGTTTTCGAGGCTTGACCTCCCAACCAACTTTGATGGCGTTAGTATGATTACGGCAACTGAAGCCGACCGGAAGTTCCGAGCCCAATCATTGGTCCTTGGCGATACATATCTGCTCGGCCCGAACATAGTCAATTCTCTTCGCGCAACGGTGTTGAGAACCGTCAGCGAAAAGCTCAATCGGGACTACTTCACCTTGGGCGATCTCGGAGTCAAGAATTTCTACTACCCGCCGGAGATGCCCAAAGTGCCGCAGATTAACGTCGCGGGCGCATTCGTCGCAGGCAGTCAAAACCTCGTTCCCGGCGTTGGCAACTCGACGGTTTATCAGGTCTCCAACGATATAAGTTGGGTAAAGGGACGGCATCAAATCGGCTTCGGAGCGAACTATCTTTACTCGATGGTTAACATCCGGGCCGTGTCCCTCGCCGGGGCAGCCGTCACTTTTACAGCAACAAACACCAATATGGGTTTGGGCGATCTGATGTTGGGGAAAATGAACACCTACACCCAGGGCAGTCAGACCACTCACTACCCTCGCCAGCATTATTGGGGCACATATTTGCAAGATACCTGGAAAGCGACGTCACGGTTGACCATCAATGCCGGTATTCGATGGGAGCCGTTCCTGGCGCAGTACGACAAGGAAGGCCGGATCCTGCACTTCCAACAAGATTGGTTTGATCAGGGCCTTCGGAGCGGAGTGTTTAAGAACGCCCCCGCGGGCCTGCTGTTCCCCGGCGATGCTCCCGTCACACATGACAATTTCATGGCTACGCAATGGTTGCATTTTGCGCCGCGTGTGGGATTGGCGTTCGATCCGGGAGGCGATGGGCGTATGACCGTACGCGCAGCATACGGAATCTTCTACGACTATCCACACATGTATCAGTTCAATGGACTGCGCGACTCACCGCCCTGGGGATCGCGCGTGGTTCTCTCGAATCCGGCTGGTGGTTTTGACGATCCCTGGCAAGGCCAACCTGGCGGAAATCCATTTCCGTTGGCGGTCAACGCGAACTCCACGTTCCCACCATCCGCTGTGATCGTCAATCTTCCACTAAATCTCCGAATGCCCTACGTCAATCAGTGGAACCTGAGCGTTCAAAGACAAATTGGTGAGGACTGGCTTGTCGCAGCAAACTATATCGGTTCGAGTGGCATTCATGTCCTGAACACCGCCGAAGGCAACCCGGCTGTATTTCTGGGCCTGGGGGGTTGCGTCATCAATGGCGTCAGCTACCCGGTATGTTCCACCACCGGGAATACGGCAGCGCGGCGTGCATTGACTCTGAAGAACCCGGCTCAAGGCCAATACTACGGCGCTATGGTTAACGGAGACGATGGCGGAACCCGGAGCTATAACGGCCTTCTGGTTTCCATCCAGCGTCGAGCCGGCAAGAGCGTCACGTTAAACACGAATTACACGTGGGCGCACTGCATAGACGACGGCCAGCAAACCCTTTTCCAGAATGGCGGGTCGCAGCTTCCGGAACGCCGCCGCGCGAATCGCGGAAATTGCGACTCAGATCGCCGCCACAATTTCAACCTGTCAACGGTATACAGCACTCCGCAGTTCGCAAACGCGACATTACGCACCCTGGCCACTGGCTGGAAGCTTGGCGGTATTCTGCGCGTGCTTTCGGGGAGCTATCTGAATGTCACATCCGGTCTGGATCAGGCATTGACGGGCGTGGCGGGCGAGCAGCGCCCCAACCAGGTGCTTGCCAATCCATTGAACGCCGACAAGAGCGGCGATCTATGGATTAATCCGGCGGCATTTGCACAGCCGGCCCTGGGGACCTACGGGAACCTGGGCTCGCGCAACATTCTTGGCCCTGGAAGTATTGTGATCAACACGAACCTCACACGAACATTCCAGATTCGCGAGAAACAGTCCGTGGAATTCAGGGTGGAATCGTTCAATCTGCCGAACCATGTGAACCCGATCAATCCGAACACGGTTCTGTCGAATAATACTTTCGGCAAAATCCTGAACGCAAATGATCCGCGAATCATGCAGCTTGCGCTGAAGTACGTGTTCTAGAAAGCGGTAAATCTTTACGGTGAGTCGGCTTCAGCCGCTGGAACCAATTCTAAATCGAAAAATATTTCTTCATTGCCATCCTCGAATTGCACCACGCAACGCGTTTGGCCCTGAAAGTCATAGGTGGAAAGAACAATCCCAACACGCCGCTTGTCGGCAGATCCATCCATGACAAGGTCACCGATTTTGAATGGTTTCCGCATCTGAAGGCCCTACTCGGTTGTGGCGTTCCGCAGTTTCATTCGGGCTGAATAACCCGAACTAGAAGCGGGGGCACCGGCGGATTACGCTCCTTCCAGTTGGCGGCGAATCTCTTGTTTAATATCTTCGTCCGTATCCAGGTCTCGAATTCTCAGATGAACCGTCGCCTGAAACGCAGCCAGCCAAGAAAATGTGATTTCCAGCGCATCCGGCAATAGGTCGACGTGGTCGATTTTAAAACCAGCGAAGGTCTTTCCCATCTCGCGTGCTACTTCGTTTGCTAATTCTTCAATTCTTCGCTGCGTCATATCAGGCGATGTTTGCGGTTTCCAAGTAAGTTAACTACATCGACTATGCGTGAATTGGTGTTGATCAAACAATTAGGGAGAATTTGGTGGAATACAGGAAAAGAACCCTGTATTCCATCGGGAAAAGTCTTTAGGGACGGTAGGTGAAAAACCTGGTAGCGGCGGGCTGAACGATTCGACTATTGATCCGGACTTACGATTCCGAGACGAATAGCATATCGGACCAGCCCCGCCGTATCGTGGATTCCAAGGGTCTGCATGATCTCGGCTCGATGAGATTCCGCGGTTTTTACGCTGATTCCGAGCTTTGTGGCTATCTCCTTCGACGTATTCCCCTCCGCGACCAACTGCAGAACCTCTCGCTGCCTGAGCGTGAGCCGATCCGGCGAACCTACCTTGGCGCCTTCCACGAGTCGGGCTACGACATGTTTGGCAACGCTGTCGGTGATGTGATTGTTCCCCTCGTTGACTGAGCGGATGGCCTGGTCCAACTCCGCCGGACTGATGTTCTTCAACAAATACCCGGCAGCCCCCGCGCGCAGTGCCTGCAAGACGTGTTCTTCCGTGCCGTGCACGGAGAGAATAATGACGCGCACCGAGGGGAATCTGCTGACAATCCGTGCCGTCGCCTCCAGACCGTTCAATTCCGGCATATCAATGTCCATTAAGACAATACCGGGTCTGTGCATTTCTACCAGTTCAAGCGCTTCGCGGCCATTGGAGGCTTCCCCAACGACGTCAATCCCGTCAAGCTGGTTCAACAGCGAATGAATGCCGGCTCTAACCAATACGTGATCGTCGGCCAGAAGCACGCGCAGCAGTGGTTTCATTCTCAATTCCACCTTAGCCCGCTTTCGCGGCGTCCACCGCTGCAAGCGGTAGCCACACCGCGACAGTTGTGCCGCGGCCGGGTTTCGATTCGATTTCGAGCTCCCCGCCGATCAGTTGGGCTCGTTCTTGCATACCCAGCAGGCCGAGAGAGGCACCGAGCGATGCGCGAACCATGGCGGCCTGGTGGTCAAAGCCCAAGCCGTCGTCCTGGATGAGAAGGCGCATGCTTTCGGAGTCTGGTCGTAGCTCCACCAACACATTTTGCGCCTTGGCATGACGTGCCACATTCGTCAGCGCTTCCTGAACGACACGGAAGCACGTCGTCCGGATCGTCTCGGGGGTGTCATATCCGGGTGCTGCAGCGACGAACTGCGTCCGAATTCCGGTGCGTTCTTCAAATCCGCGCACATACCAGTTCAGCGCCGCTTCCAGGCCGAAATCGTCGAGCATGGAGGGGCGCAACTCAAGCGACATGTTTCGAACCTGTTGAAGCGCGCGATCCACGATCTTCATACTCTCATCGAGCCGGGGCCACAGAGACTCATGCGCTTTACTTTGGACCACCTTTAAATTGATGCTGACGGCGGTCAGCACCTGTCCGATCTCGTCGTGCAATTCTCGGGCGACCCGTCGACGGTCCGCCTCCAGCATTGCAAGCACGCTTTCGGAAAGGCGTCTCAATCTCTCCGATGTTTCACGAAGGGAGTTTTCAATCTGTTTTTGGTTCTGTTCAGCGTTTCGACGATTCGTAATGTCGCGGGTCACGCCGACCAAGGCAGTCACGTTTCCATTTGCGTCTCTCAAAGGGGCGGCGTGCGTCTCGACCCAGCGGGAGGATCCTTTGAGTCCCGTGATCTCAAACATGAGCGTTCCGGATTCGCCGCTAAACACAGCCTGGGTGAGGTGTTTTAACGCTTCTCGGTAAGGCGTCTTCACCAGCGGGTACACACAATGGCCAATCACCTGGTCTAAACTGTCGGCATCTATCATTCGCAAGCCGGCGGGATTCATGTCGAGAATGTGCCCAGCTGCATCGAGCACCTTGACGCATTCCGGTTCGGTATCCAGGATTGCCCGCAGCTTCAGCTCCCGCTCCGAAAACTTCTGCTCGAATTCGGCTCTGTGTCTCTCCAATTGGCTGATTTCCAGACGCACTTCGCTTTGGTCTGCAAACACCTGGGCAAATTCCCGCAGCAACCTGACATCGTTTTCCGTCCATCTCCGAGGCATCCGGTCCATGACGCAAAGGCAGCCCTTAAGATCGGTTCCTTCCCATGCAACCTGTATCCCCAGGCAGGCTGCCAGATCCTCAATCTGGTTGGCCGAACAGTTTTGGAAAGCGGGATCGTCCCGGGTGTCGCCGACGATCAGCGGCGCTTCATTCGCTGCGACGTGTCTGCAGACAAAATCCGCCAGCGGCAGGTCGCTTCCGGACGTCCAGGATTCGGGCACGCCGAAATCGCTCCTGACGCACGGTCGAGAACCAGCCAGGAGGCAAAAGAGGACTATGGGTGATTTCAGAACTGTCGACGTGAGCCGCGTCAGGCCGTCCAGGTTTTCATCGCGGCGCGCCTCCCTGAAGAGTCCTACTTTGCTAATGTCCGCGAGCTCTGGGTAGGCAACGGGAACGCTTCTTCTATTCATGACAGGTCCTTTAGAATAGCTGCGAGTTTACACCACAGGAATCCCGCATGAAAAGGCGTGTTGCCCAAGCACCCCGCGGAGCGGCGAAATAAC
>QHXD01000180.1:2025-8006 GCA_003223895.1 Acidobacteriota bacterium | reverse complement strand
ACGCGGCCGAACCACGCCTTTTCTCAAGGAATCGAGTGCCGTTCATCCGGCGAGCGCAAGGTTGGGCGCTGATGATTGGCATATTCGATCTCGCGAATACCGATGCCCGAAGAACTGAGCACGACCGACGCGAGTTCGTTGTGCGGCTCATGCGAGTGTCCTTTGTCCCGACAAACGAACAAATGAGTCATCGGCCGACGTGGATATCGCGGCGGACTACATCTTTAGAGTCTTTAGTTGATGGATTTCGCACGAGCGCCATCGTGTGGATTCTGATTTTGAACACTATGCCAACTCGGACACCAATTGATGGTGTCTGGACACCAGAGGGATAGGGTTTAATGAAAGCTCCGCAAGACAAAGAAAAAGGCCGGTTTAGAACCGGCCTTAATTGCGGGGGAAGGATTTGAACCTCCGACCTTTGGGTTATGAGCCCAACGAGCTACCACTGCTCCACCCCGCGATATAGATCTACATTATATGCCCGAAAGAAGGATCGTCAACGTCACAAATGTTCGTATGATTTCGGATCAGCGACTCAGATACATCCGGGACAGATATGCGTCGTCGGTCACCAGGTGGTAGATGCAGAACAGCGAGATCGACGCGAAGAACAGGAAGAAGCCGATTTTTTGGTAAGGCAAGCCGGTTCGACGCATGGTGCGTTGCCCCTTTCCCGAAAATCTTATCCTTTCCCACCGAGCTTTACAAACCGGATGGAAGGCGATAACGTCCCGTGTCCGGAGGTAAGTAATGGATGCATTGATGGCCGAAAAACTGGCGATTCGGGAGACGGTGGAAAACTGGGTTTTGTGGCGCGATGCCGGAGATTGGGAGCGCTTCAAAACCGTATGGCATCCGGAAGGATGGATGAACGCCACCTGGTTCCAGGGCCCGGCGGAGAAATTTATTGAAGTCAGCAGGGAAGGTTTCAACAAAGGCGTCAACATTCTGCATTTCTACGGCGGCTTTTCCGTCGATATCGCCGGCGAGCGCGCGATCGCGCAAACCAAGATGACCATCAGCCAGCGGGCCACGGTGGAGGGAGTTCTCGTGGACGTCCTGTGCACGGGCCGCATGTACGACTTCATCGAAAAGTACCAGGGCCGCTGGGTCATTCGCCGTCGCCAGCCGATCTATGAGAAAGACCGGATGGATCCGGTTGACCCCTCGGCTACGCTCAAGCTCGATGCCGAATTGCTGGCGAGCTTTCCGGAAGGCTATCGTCATCTTGCGTACCTCCAATCGAAGATCGGTTTCCCTGTCAGAAAAGGTCTGCCGGGTTTGAAAGGCGCTTCGGTGGAAAAGATTTACGGGGAAGGGAAGGCGTGGCTCGCGGGCTCCGCAAAGCCCGGCGATCCGGTGTGGGAATGAGGATCCTCAAGCACCTGTTATGGATTGTTCCGCTGTTGATCATCCTCGCCGTCGTGGGTCTGGTCGCATCGACTGCCAATGCCAGAGCCAATGAAGAGCGGTATCACGAGAGCTTGCCAAAATCGCTTCTGGTTCAAAGCGACAACTTCCCGAACAAGGAAGCCATACCCACTCAGTTTACCTGCTTCGGCACAGGGTACTCACCGAACGTCAAGGGGTCAGGCGCGCCGGAAGCCCGTTCCTACGTTCTTATTGCGATGGACTGGGACGCGCCTTCGCCGAGGCTCCGATTGTTTCCGGTGGTGCACTGGGTTCTATACAACATCCCTCCAACTCTCAGCGAGATCCAGCCCCGCGCAACGAAACCGATCCTGGACCAGAAAAGGATCGCTGTCGGCATGAACATCAGCGGATCAACCGAATATGCGCCGCCATGCCCGCCGCTGGGGCAACACGAGTACGTCTTCCGCGTATACGCCCTGGATGTGGACCGGATTCAGCCGGAAACAAACAATAAGGCCGGCGTGATGGACGCAATGAAAGGGCATATCCTCACCTACGGGGAGATGGTTGGTCTGTTCGGGGGTTAAGCGCCTGCCGTATGCGATCGCTAATCGGCCCGTTGGGAGCTTCCTTCAAATAGCTTTCGAGTTGCTCCCTCAAAGCGGCTGAATTCCCATTGCGCAGATAGAGCTTCGCCAGGAGCAAATGTACATCTGCAATGCGATGCGGCCGATCGTTGGCTTTGAGGGCCATGGCTTCCGCCTCATCAAATCGTCCTTCTTCGAAAAGCACGACAGCGAGCACGTGATAAGAATCCCCATCATCCGGAGCCATTTCGATGGCACGCCGCGTGAATTCTTCGGCTTTGACCCAGCGCTTGCGCTTCATTTCTTTTCGCGCGCGATCGAGCTCCTTTTGCACGTTCTTCGGGGTGAGGTATTCGTCCACGGATACAGTGGGCGCCAGCCGCTGGGAAGACGTCCGCGGCGCACGCAACTCGATCATTACCAGCTCGGACTGTGTCATCACATCCACATCCTGAGCCGCGCGGTCGTAGCCCTGATACTCCACAACGACCATGTATTGTCCGGGCGGAAGGAATCCAAAACGAAACCGCCCATCGAAGTCTGTGTACTGCTGATCGACGGGGATCGTCGAACGCAGGAGCTCGACCCGCGCGAAGCGGACAGGCCCGCGATTGCCGGCGATGCGAACCTGACCTTCAATGCCGACGAACTGTGTGAGCAAGGTCATCATCAGAAAGCTTGTAAGCATGCCGCCATCGTAAGATCGGCCCGGTTCGGCGAACAGATCCAGATTCGCTATCATGTAACCGGTACAGTCCGAAACTGTACCGGTGAAATCGGTGCAGTTCTGAGTCTGTTCGGAGGATGCCTGGTGGCGTAAATTGGGAGCCCTATGACAAGAGTCCGTGATGCCAGCGTACCGCTGTATTTGAAGGTCGCGCGTCAGATCGAAGGACAAATCCGCAAGGGCGCGCTTCGCGTCGGCGACAAGGTTCCGTCGATTCGCGGCATGCGCCGCCAGCAGCGTGTGAGTGTCTCGACGGTGTTGCAGGCGTACTTCTGGCTGGAGAATCAAGGCTGGATCGAACCACGGCCGCAGTCCGGTTTTTACGTGAGGGTCCCGTACGCCGAGCTCGTGCCCGAGCCCGAGTTTCAACCGTCGCGAAGTGTGCCCACCGAAGTTGGAGTCGGCGAACTTCTGGACGAAGTGGTGCGAGCCGTCGGCGATTCCGCCAAAGTGCCGTTTGGCGCTGCCTGCGCTACTCCCGCGCTTTATCCGAATCGGAAAATGAACCGGATTATCCAGAAGATCACCCGGCAGAATCCGGAGCACAGCACGCGCTACATCCCGAACGGTATCGAAGCTTTGCGCCGGCAAATTGCGCGCCGCTCCATCGGGTATGGGTGCAGCTTCTCTCCTAGCGAGCTGGTTATCACGTGCGGAGGCATGGAAGCCCTGAACCTGGGATTGCGTGCAGTGGCCCGCCCGGGCGATGTGATTGCCATGGAGAGTCCGACGTATTTTGCGATGCTCCAGATTATCGAATCCCTGGGAATGAAGGCGATCGAGATTCCAACCTATCCCAAGGGCGGGATGGACCTCGATGGGCTAGCCACGGCTATCCGAAAACATCGCGTGCGCGCATGCATCAGCATGACGAATTCGCATAATCCGCTCGGCTACGTTCTCAGCGACGAATACAAGAAGAGCCTCGTCACGCTGCTCAAGCAGCATAATCTGCCGCTGATCGAGGACGATGTCTACGGTGATCTCACATTCAACGGAATTCGCCCGAAGACCGCGAAAACGTTCGATACAGAAGGGCTCGTTCTCCTGTGCTCGTCGTTTTCGAAAATCCTCAGCCCGGGGTTTCGCGTCGGCTGGATTCATCCGGGCAGGTATCTTGATGCGGTCTCGCGTCTCAAGTTCATCAACACGATTGCCTCGCCTTCGCTTCCTCAGTTGGCCATTGCCGAATTCATCGAGTCCGGTGGTTACGACCGGCACCTGCGCGGGTTGCGCACGGCGTTTGTCAGCCAGGTACAGCTTGTCAGCCAGGCCATTGCGAAGTACTTTCCCGAGGGAACAAAGATCTCACGGCCTGCGGGAGGGTTCGTGTTGTGGGTGGAACTGCCGAAGAAGATCGACGCGCTGAAGCTCTACCGGGCGGCCCTGGCGCAGAACATCAGCATCGTTCCAGGCCAGATTTTTTCCCCGAGCGGCCAGTTCAAGCATCACATCCGGATCAGCTGCGGGCAGATCTGGAGTGATGCCGTGGACCGTGCGCTTCTTACTCTGGGCAGGTTGTGCGAGAAGTCAAATTACTAATCACTGATGGCCACTGCCCAATGACTAATGAACTTGAGGACTGAGGATTGAGAAATGAAATTGAAGATTGAAAAATGAACAGATGTCAACTGACCATTTTTCAATCCTCAAGTTCATTAGTCATTGGTCAGTGGCCATCAGTGATTAGTGATTTTGGGATGCGGCAAACAACCTATGGTTCGGGCGTCACCAAAACCACTTCGCCCGGCTTCACAAGTTTCAATTCTTCGCGGGCGAGCTTTTCAATCGTTGTGGGATCGCTGCGGAGAGCCTGGATCTCATAGGTGAGCCGTTTGTTTTCGGTCTCGATCTGGCCGATTTCAGTTTCGATGGCGGTGAGTTTTGTCGATTGGACGTGCACTTGAAGCGCGCCCTTGTCGTTGAAGACGGCAAGCAAAAGCATGGCGAACGTGAGGAGGCCAAAGACGCCAAGAGCGATTCGAATGATGAGGCCTTGCATCAAGCTTCGGTGATCCACTGTCTCCCGTATTCGAGCAGCTTTTCCAGATCCTCTCTGGATGTCGACTCCGCGTAGAACCGTACAACCGGCTCCGTGCCGGAAGGTCGCATCAAAACCCAGCTTCCATCGTCGAACAAGAGCTTCAAACCGTCAACCCGATTCTCTTTAACGACGCGCCGCCCGTGAAACGCGTGAACGTCGGAGGCGATCTTCTGTTTGACTCGTGCGCTGATCGCCGGATCGAGCTTCACGTTCAATCGTTGATTATACACAGCGCCGACTTTCGAAAAAAGATCATTTAGCTGATTCTTCAATGACTTGCCGCGGCTCGCACGCATTTCCGCAATGAGCAGGCATGCCAGAATGCCGTCCTTTTCCGGAACGTGACCACGAATCGAAAGGCCCGCGCTCTCCTCGCCGCCAAGAATGATGCGTCCTTCTTTAATGTACTCGCCGATGTACTTGAAGCCGACCGGCGTCTCGAGGAGTTCCAGATTGTGGTACTTCGCGACGCGATCGATGAGATGGGTTGTCGCAACGGTTCTTGCAACGCCGCCACGCCAGCCGCGAGGGCCGCGGCTCTCGACCAGGTAGTCGACGAGCATCGCAATCAACTCGTTCGGATAAAGGAATTCGCCGCCTTCGTCCAGGATGCCGAATCGATCCGCATCGCCATCGGTGGCCATGCCGAGCTTCAGCCAATTCTTCTGCATCAAAATCTTCATTTCGCCGAGCTGCTCGTCGGCGGGCTCGGGATGATGGCCGCCGAAATAGACGTCGCGGTTGGTGTGGAGGACCATCGCGGGAATGTTCTCCTGCCGGAGAAATCCGTCGAGGTAGCCGGCGCCGGATCCGTGCAGCGCGTCGTAAGCCATGCTGAGATTGGCTTCCCGGATTTTCTTCGCGTCGATTTTCGTCGCCAGGTCGCGAAGGTAGGCGGGGCCGATCTCGACGCTTTGGATGAGCGAATCATTCGGTTTGGCAGTGAACTCCCAGTTCGAGTTCTGAAGCTGCACGATTTCGTTTTCGATCTCGGTGGTCACCTCCGGCAGAGCCGGTGCGCCGTCCGAGGTCGAGAACTTCAAGCCATTGTACTCGCCGGGATTATGACTCGCGGTGATATTGATCCCGCCGTCGAGCTTCTCGTTCATGATCGTAAAGGCGACAGCGGGAGTCGGTACTGCTTGAGAACACAGGCGCGCGCGAATATTCTGAGAAGAGAGCACTCGCGCCGCTTCACGGCCGAAGTTTTCGGAAGCAAACCTCGTATCGTAGCCGACAAGGAGCG
>QHXD01000180.1:0-2007 GCA_003223895.1 Acidobacteriota bacterium | reverse complement strand
CGGACGTTGGCAAACGTGAATTCGTCAGCGATGATCGCGCGCCATCCGGATGTTCCGAACTTGATTCTGGTCATAAGGAGATCATACCAACAAGATGATGGACAAACTTATCGTCTTTGTCACATGTGAGCCGAAAGAGCAGGCAGAGCAGATTGCCCAGACCGTGGTCACCGAAAAACTCGCTGCCTGCGTGAACGTCCTGCCGGGCGTTCGATCCTGCTATGTCTGGGAGCGGCAGCTGACGTGGTCCGACGAGGTGTTGCTGCTGATCAAGACCACGCGGGGACGGTTCGCGCAGCTCGAGAACCGGATCAAGGGGCTTCACAGTTACTCGTTGCCTGAGATCGCCGGCGTCACCATCGACGAGGCATACGAGAAATATATCGACTGGATCGACGCGAGCGTGGGGGGATAGCCGCGAATTACGCCGATTACGCGAACAGGCGCACCAAGTAATTTTAATGCGCCCGTTCGCGTAATTGGCGTAATTCGCGGCTATCCCCTAAACGCATTTTCGAGATCTCCGATCAGGTCTTCCACGTCTTCAATCCCTACCGAGATCCGAACCAGGCCATCCGTGATTCCCAGGCGCGCACGCTCTTTTGCAGGGACGGAAGCGTGAGTCATTGTGGCCGGATGCGAGATTAGAGTCTCGACCCCGCCCAGGCTCTCGGCAAGCGAGCAGAGCTTTACTCGCCCGAGAAATGCCTTCGCTCGCGCGAGACTGCCAAGTTCAAAGGCGATCATTCCCCCAAAGCCGGACATCTGCTTTTTCGCCAGTCCATGGCCCGGATGCTTCGGCAAGCCCGGATAGTAGACTTTCTTCACCTGCTTCTTCTTCAAGAGGTACTTCGCAATCTCCATGCCGTTCGCGTTGTGCGCGTCCATCCGTGCTGGAAGCGTCTTGATTCCGCGCAGCACCAGCCACGAATCGAAAGGCGAGAGGATTGCCCCCGCCGCGTTCTGGATGAACTGAAGCCGTTCAGCATCGTCCTTGCGCTTTAGAACAACGACGCCTCCAACGCTGTCGCTGTGGCCATTGAGGTACTTGGTTGCCGAGTGAACCACGATGTCCGCGCCCAGCTCAATCGGCCGCTGGAAGTAAGGCGACATGAACGTGTTGTCCACTACCACGCGGCAGTCGGTGCGATGCGCGATTTCGGAAGCCCGGCGGATGTCCGTAATGGCCATGATCGGATTCGTCGGTGATTCGATGAAGAGCATTCGCGTGTTCGGGCGCATGGCGGCCTTCAGGTCCGCGAGGTTTGAAGTGCTCACGTATGAGAAGTCGACGCCGTAGTGTCGCACGATCTTGTCGAAGAGCCGGAACGTTCCGCCGTAAACGTTATCCGAACAGATGGCGTGATCTCCGCCCTTCAGCAGGAGGTGGGTGATCGCGGTTTCTGCGGCCATCCCGGACGCGAAGGCATATGCGGCGACGCCCCGCTCCAGGACAGCCATGTTCTTTTCCAGCGCCATCCGCGTGGGATTTTGCGTGCGGGCATATTCGAAGCCCTTGTGTTTGCCGAGCGCTTCCTGGACGTAAGTGGAAGTTTGGTAGATGGGAATGGTTACGGCACCGGTGGTTGGATCCGGTTCCTGGCCGGCGTGAATCGCGTCTGTCTTGAAACCCATAAGAAGAATTAGAACGGGCGAGAGGAAATTTTGAAATTGGACGAATCCTGCATCTCAGATCCGAAATCCGAAATAGCAGATTGGACAGCCCTGAAAGCCTGAAGGTGGCCAGTCCAATTAGAGTTTTCGGATTTCGGATCTGAGATGCAGGATTCGTCCAATTTCAAAATTTCGTTTCTTTCCTTTCTACGGCTCGCTTAGATAGTCTTCCCTATTAATGAGGACGGCACGGGGCTTGCTGCCATCGGGCGGTCCGATGATGCCATCGCGTTCCATGGCATCGAGGAGGCTGGCGGCGCGGCCGTATCCAATTCGGAGCCGCCGTTGCAGGGCGGAAGTCGAGGCCTTGCCCATGTCGATGACGATTTTCAC
>QHXD01000179.1 GCA_003223895.1 Acidobacteriota bacterium | reverse complement strand
CTGATCAACCCGGAGGTCGAACTCAGCGTTGTATTCACCAGTGCGACCTCTTCCGTCACCGTGACCTGCTCTGCGAGTGCTCCGACTTCCAGCGTCAGATTCACCACAGCCTGCTGGCCCACCACCAGATTGATGCCGCGCCGCAGTTGCGGCCTGAAGCCGGGCAGTTCTGCGGCAAGTTCATAAGGACCTACCGGCAGGAGTTGCATATTGTAGCCGCCGTACTCGTCGCTGACAGCGGTGCGCGTCAGCCCGGTTTCGGTTTGCTTCGCGGTGACACTCACTCCCGGTACCAACGCTCCCGTGGTGTCCCGCACGACACCCGAGATCGCGGCGGAACCTTGAGCAAAAACCAGACAATTTCCCAATACGATCAATCCAAACGATCAATCCAACAATCACTGCTCCCAGTTTGACCAGCGCGTGCAGCTCTGTACCTGTCTTGCTTAGCATTTTCCCCCCCCTTTGAATTGAATTGGACTGACTCAGAGGAGACCATGGGCCCCCGGCTGGATTCCGGCTGCTGTGAAGAATCAGTGTGGCAAGTCGTCAGGCCTTGTCATCGCTCACAGCACGACGGATCCGGCGTTGTCTGCTGGCTCTTTCCAAGTCGGCCCTTACCGCTCACAGAAAAATCCGAAGAATTTCCGCTTCAAAATTGCGATGTATGGATCGGAATGATACCGATTAGCTACGCCCGTTTCGGGAGTTTGTCAAGAAAACAGAAATAGCCGCGAATTACGCAGATTACGCGAATGGGCGCAACTAAGATTCCTTGATGCGCCCATTCGTGTAATCTGCGTAATTCGCGGCTATATCCACAATCATGACGGAACATGTGGACGTTGATCAGACATGTCGCACCTCCCGCGGATCGGAGAAGTCGTAATCGAGCAATGCGCCGATTCGTTCCAGGGACAAATCGGCCGCAGGGAATTTCGACAGGATTTGCGGGTCCTTTGCATAGTGTCCCTGGGACACGAAGACGGTCGTGACGCGAGACTTCCAGATCTTCTTTATCGCATCCAGGATTCGCAGCTTGTCATCTATAACGACGTAATGCTCGGCTGGATAACGCTCCTCGACATCCGCCAGTTCGGATTCCTTGTGCACATATATGAGGACTTTGGAATCACAAACTTCAAACAGACCGGAGCGATAAACCTTGAGCGGCTGAAATACAACGTCGCCATCCGTGAGAATCACAGCAGTCCCCCATTGCTTCACGTGCTCCACCGCATCGATCGAATTGGGGAACAACCGGTTCGCAAAGGGATAGTTCAACAGATAGTATGAGACCTCCACCAGGTGCGGTTCATGCGGGTACTCGATCCGATACTGTTGCAGTGCTCCCAGGTAATCGACGAAACCCAGATCTGCCCGAATGCGTTCGAAGATGCGCCAGTACTGTTCGGCTCGCTCAGATCCGATTTCAGATATGAGGTGAGATCTCAAGTTACTCATAATGCGATCGTTGTCCAACAGTGTGTTGTCCACATCGAATAAGAAAACTGTTTTACTCGTCTGCATTTTTTTCATGACTCCAAAAGTGACCCCGCTGTCGGGAATGGCCTCCAGTAGCTGCAACAGCGCGAGACCGGTTGGAACTCAGCTTGTGGAAGAGACGAGTCACCAGCGCGGTCCAGCCCGTTTGGTGGCTGGCGCCGCAACCCCGTCCGGTGTCGCCATGAAAGTATTCGTGAAAGAGCGTGAGATCGCGCCAGTGCGGGTCCTTTGCGAAACGCGTATCCGGCCCATGGCACGGACGCTGGCCGTCTCCATTCGGCAAGAAGAGTCTTGTAAGCCGGGCCGCTACTTCCTCGGCTGCCTCCGCCAGATTCATCGTGCGGCCGGAACCGGCTGGGCACTCGACGCGGAAGTCGTCGCCATAAAAATAGTGATAGCGCTCCAGCGCTTCTATAAGGAGGTAGTTCAGCGGAAACCAGACAGGTCCGCGCCAGTTCGAGTTCCCGCCAAAGAGGGACGTTGTGGATTCCCCGGGCTCGTAGTCCACGCGAAACTCTCCCCAACGGGTTCGGGCAATCACGGGATGGTCCTGATGAATGCGTGAAAGCGCCCGGATTCCAAAGGGCGAGAGGACCTCCCGTTCATCGAGAACATAGCGGAGAACGCGGTGTAGTTGCTCCCTCGAAGCTATAGCAAGAAGGCGGTGCCCGCGATCGTTGTCTTTTACGGTACCGGCGATCTCCGGCCGGTGCCGCAGGAACCACTCCATCCGCTTTTTAAAGGAAGGCAAGCGCTCGATGACTTCATTTTCCAGAATCTCAACGGCGAAGAGCGGAACAATTCCGACCATCGAACGGACGGGGACACGGCGGAAGTGACCATGAAACTGGCCTGCGTCGTAAAAGAAGCCGTCCGTTTCATCCCACAGGCCGTCACCTCCAAATTGATTCATTGCGTCTGCGATAGCGACATAGTGCTCAAAGAACTTCGAGGCGATGTCTTCATAAGCGGCGTCCTCGCGGGCCAGCTCCAGCGAAATCGCGAGCATCGTGAGACAATAAAACGCCATCCAGGCCGTGCCATCGGCCTGCGCATAAGTCAGTCCTGGCGGGAGCTGCATCGAGCGATCAAACAGGCTGATGTTGTCCAGTCCCAGAAAGCCGCCTGCGAAGAGGTTCTTCCCGTTAACGTCCTTCCGGTTAACCCACCACGTGAAATTGATGAGGAGCTTCTGAAGAACCCGCTCGAGAAAGAGCCGGTCCCGCTTACCGTGACGGCCCGTCATCTTGTAAACGCGCCAACATGCCCAGGCGTGCACTGGCGGATTCACATCCGGCAGCCCGAACTCGTGGGCGGGGAGCGCACCGCTGGGGTGCATGTACCATTCCCGCAACAGAAGAATGAGTTGCTCCTTCGCAAGCTGCGGATCGACCTGGGCAAGCGTGACCATCTGAAATGCGTGGTCCCAGGCGGCGAACCAGGGGTACTCCCATTTATCCGGCATCGCCAGAACATCGCGGCAGTGCAAGTGAGTCCACTCGCGATTCCGGCCTGCCAGCCGATCTGCCGGTGGTGCCGGCTGCGCCGGATCGCCTGCCAGCCAGTCCTTCACGACATACTCGTAAAACTGTTTCGACCAGAGGAGACCCGCATACGCCTGCCGTGCCACGCGCTGCTCTTCTTCGGCTAGATTTGATGGAAGTTTGGCGCGGTAGAACTCGTCGGCTTCGCGAATGCGATCGGCGAAGATCTCCGCGAACTCGCCACCAAGAGGATTCGATGGAGCTTCGCTCTCGTGAAACAGGCGAAGACTAACCGAAAGTACTCCGCCCGCAGAGATTTCCTGAACGTAATGAGCTGCGGCCTTGGTGCCGTATTGATCGGGATTGACTGCCTGCCGGCGCGAATGAATAACGTACTCGTGAAAGGCATCCTTAACGAAACGGCTCGAATTGGGTGTTTGAAACAGCCGGGCACAATTGGTTTCATTCTCGGTGAAAAGGAGGGGCGGTAACTGGCCGTCCGGATACGGAGACACCGCCAGGAAGAAGCGGCCCAACGATGGGTGCTCGGCAATCAACGTTCCGTCACTGGCCCGAGAGATCCGGGGCTTGTCCCCAAAACCATCTCCGTTCCGGCCCCAGGTCCAGGTATTACGAAACCAGATCGTCGGAAGAAGGTGCAGCACGGCGGATTCGGGACCGCGGTTTGTAGCCGTGATCCGGATCAGAATGTCATTGGGGCCGCCCTTTGCGTATTCGACGAGCACATCGAAATAACGACCGTCATCGAAGATTCCCGTGTCTGTGATCTCGAACTCCGGATCCTGCTTCCCGCGTCGCCGGTTCTCCTCAACCAGGGCGGCGTATGGAAACTCGGCCTGAGGGCATTTATAGAGAGCCTTCTGGTAAGAATGCGTCGGGGTTGCATCCAGATAGAAGTAGCACTCCTTCACATCTTCGCCGTGGTTCCCCTCGCCGTTCGTGAGTCCAAAGAGGCGTTCTTTGAGAATGGGATCTTTGCCGTTCCAGAGAGCCGGGGCAAAAGCGAGGCGGCATTTCCGGTCGCAAAAGCCGAGAAGGCCATCCTCACCCCAGCGGTATGCGCGGCTGCGCGCGTGATCGTGAGGAAAGTATTCCCAACAAGTTCCGTCTGGGGAGTAATCCTCGCGCACGGTGGCCCACTGGCGTTCGGGTAGATAGGGACCCCATCGCCTCCAGTCTTTCTCCAGGCGGTTCGCCTCATCGAGACGTCGCAGCTCTGCCGCGACAGGATTCGAGTCACTCTTTCGCGTACTCAATTTGCCTCCATTGACGGCCATCGCGTCTCATCAACTCGTCGGCTTCCGATGGTATACGGGCACTGTGCTGGGCCGTTCGGGAAAAATGGGGGACTAGCCGCGAATGACGCGAATTACGCGAACGGCGCATCAACGACCATTCATTGCGCCGTTCGCGTAATTCGCGTCATTCGCGGCTAGTCCCTTTTCCCATTTTCAGAACCCAATCTTTAATGCCAACTGGACCTGCCGGGGTGGATCCGCCTGTGTGAACTGTCCGAAGGCCGGCAGAGGGTTCCCTGGATAAGCGCCGGCCCCGAAGATGTTATTGATGTGGGTGTAGTTCGTTCGGTTGAACAAATTGAAGACCTCGAAAAGTCCGTCTATGTGCGCTCGTTCACCGAGATTGAATCTGCGGCTCACGCGGATGTCCGTTGTCAGGAATTTCGGAAGCCCCGAGCAACAACGTCAATGCTCTCGCGTGCATCACACAGTCCTCCTGAAGAGGCGGATCCGAAAGATAGGGGGAATAGCCGCGAATTACGCAGATTACGCGAATGGGCGCATCAAGGAATCTTTGACGCGCCCATTCGCGTAATCTGCGTAATTCGCGGCTTTTCCCCCATCTTTCGGATCCGCCCTCGCTAGTCGCGATACTGCAATCGCCAGAGCAGCCCGTCAATCCAAATTTTAGTGGTTCGGTGAAAAGCCGAACGAGAGCGAAAGCGAAACACTCCGCGCCGCCAGAAGCGTCATGATGTCGCCTCCCGCCGGGAGACTACGGGTCGTTGCTGCCGGTTTCACGCCCACGATGCTGTGCTTGTCGAACAGGTTATTGATGGTGAGCTTGATCCGGGTCTGGGAAAACTCGGACAAGCTCTTCAGCGTGTAATTGATATAAAGATTCGTGATGTTGAACGGATCGATGGCAACCGCCTGATTGATGCTGCCATTGTCGTTGTACATCCGGCCGATCCGTTTGTTGAAGAAACCCAGGTCCCAGTTTCGCTGCTGATAGCTCAGGCCCACGGTTTCCGTATTTCGCGGAGCATTCTGCACCCAGAGACCCGTGCTGGAATACTTCGCGCTGCCAAGTGTACCGTTTAGATAAGCGCTGATTCCGGCCCCAAGATAGATCGTACTTTCCACTTCGACACCTTTCGTCTTCGAAGTACCGGTGAGGTAGTACACCGGCTCGCCGCTGGCATCGGGAGACGACGAATAACCGTTGTCGAACTTGATGAAGTACGTGTCCAGATCCAGGGTCGCCCGGCCGGATTTCCAGACGGAGCCATACTGGAATGTCTTCGTCTGTACGGGCTTCGGAAGAACGGCAACTTTCGCATTTTTCACATCGAAGAGGCTCGAGGGCGGAATCGAACTGCCCGTGGCAAACTGACCATAAACGGACCAGTTGTGCCTCAACTTATAGTTCACATCGAACGATGGCTGCGATGCATTAAAAGACGCGGAATGTTGAACGAAAGGCGCCCCATTCAGGCTGCCGACGGTCTTTCCGTTATCGGCAAATTGAGTGAAATCGAACTTGTAGTACACGAACTTGATTCCCGGCGTGATGCTCAGGCGCGGACTAATGAGCCACTGGTACTCGGCATACGGCTGCAGGGAGGTGGTATTGAACTTTTCGTGAAAGTTCGGCAGAGCCTGATCAATCCACGTGCGAGGATCCGACGGGGTCTGGAAGCGATCGGTCTGTGCATATTCCGACCACATGCCGGTGCGGAAGACTCCATGTCTCGACGTTTGGGTCACCGGCAGCAGGTTGCCATACTTGCGGTAGCTGTTGAGCTTGTCGATCGCGCTCGTGGTCGAAATCTTCGTGGGGTCGTTGTAGTTCTGCTTGTTGTAATACCGGTACGTATACACCTTGGTATCGATGGCGCAGCCGTGGCCCAGATCAGACGTAACACCCACGTAATCGAAGTCCGAGGGTATGTGATAGAAGTTGAACTTGTAGTAGTCCGGCCTGGTCGGATCATTGCTCATCAGATAGTCATCTCCGAACTTAGCCACCTGGTCGCGCGTGGGTCCCTTCGTGTTCGGAGTATTCGATTTCAATTCGACGAGCGAAGTAAACGCAGTCAGCACCGTCCTGGGTGAGA
>QHXD01000178.1 GCA_003223895.1 Acidobacteriota bacterium | reverse complement strand
CCTCAGACGCCAGACTTGCGCCATTGAACGTCTGGAAAACCGCGTTCGCAATAAGGTGGACGTTTCCGGACAGCGTCAAACGAATCCAGCCACTGCGGAGCGTGTCGTCGCCGCTGAGCACGATCCGGCTCACGCGATTGCCGTTCACGGTAAACATGATCGACGATGAAGGGGTCGCGCCATTCGCGGATGCGAGCAAGGGATTTCCATCATTGTCGAAGATATCGGCTGTGCCGAAAACACCGGTTGCGACGTTGGTGGTGAAATACAACACGGTTTTCATGTTCAGGCCGTTTGCCGGCCCGCCGAACGCCACCTGCGGCAAAATCCGGACTTGTGCTCCACCTGTCGTGTCTGCCGAAATTGGGATCGTGGTGAACTGATCACCGTTCAGCCGTACCGCAGTGGTTACAACTGCGCCACCGGCAGAACTGCAGGAAGTGTCGGAACAGGAATCGATCGAGAGTTCCGCCCGCATCTGGCCGATGCTCGCAACACTGGGAAACAATTCGGTCAGAAACCGTGCAATGTGCCCCTTCGGCGGCAACTGAACCACGGTGCCGGCCAGCCTGGTTCCCGCATTCGGATCCCAGAGCGTAACGAAAACACCAAGAGGCGCAGTGTCAGGATTCGCGAAGGCGAGCCCGGTGTTGAGGCCCGTGTCTGTTTCCACCGAGAGATCGCCTGCATCAATCACATCGGACGGTTGTACTCCGATTTCCGAAAGAAGCGTGGCGCCGGAACGCGACTGCAGAATGAGGGTCGTCAATGCGTCGGAAGGTGAATACGAGATCTCCATCCACCCGGTGGTGAGAGGGCCATTCATGGTGAGCTGGATCTGGCGCGCCTGCCCCGGCTGGAGGGAAATATCGACCGAGGATTGCGGACCCTGCCCGTCGAAAAGCGCACTCAACGCCGTTCCCGCGTCGGCATAGAGAGCCAGATGTCCGGTCGTCGCAGCGGAGTTGTTGTTGACGACTTGAAGAAGAGCGGTGTAATTCGCTCCGGCGGCATCACCACCGACGGCAATTTGAGGAAAGCGAACGGCGACGGGTAATGATGTCCCTTGCCCAAAAGCGAAGTCGGCGAGAAGCAGGAACAGCAGACCGATTCGTTTCATAGAGAGAGTCTAGCTTACGGCATAACCTGCCTGAGGAATTGTTAAATCAGGTAAAACCGGACTGATTCGGGGAATAGCCGCGAATTACGCAGATTACGCGAATGGGCGCATCAAAGAATCTTTAATGCGCCATTCGCGTAATCTGCGTAATTCGCGGCTATTCCCCCTGCCTTTGCGCAATCCGGAGCAAAAAAGTGTATATTGCCGGCCAGGAGGGAGCATGAGATTCGCGGTTCTCGGTTCGTTGGCCATCAGTGTGGCTGTGTTTCTGACGATCATGCCCGTGTCGGCTCATCACCCGATCGCTGCGAAGTTCGACCCCGCGAGGGCGGTGACGCTCAGGGGATCTGTCACTGAAGTCGATTGGGCGAATCCTCACGTTCACGTCTTCATGAACGTCCGGGACTCGAGTGGCGTAATGAACTGGGCAGTGGAATTGGAAAGTCCGATTGATCTTCAAAGAAACAATTGGAACCGCGACACGTTGAAGCCTGGCGACACCATCACCGTGCAGGGAATTTCGGCCCGGGACGGGAGCAGGCAGGCGTGGGGCAACTCGGTGGTTCTTGACGCTACCGGCAAACGCATATTCGTGTTAGCCGGCACACAGCCTCCGCGTGACAGTCAGCCCCGTCCGACCCCACGGTGGCCCGATGGGCAACCGAGACTGGGTCCCGCGCCCGGCGAAAGAGGATACTGGGGCCACCCGAGCTCGACAGCGCTGGTGCAGGCCGGGGCCAATGTTGCGATGGACGGCCATGGCCTCTTGCGCAACATCGCGGACATCGACAAGGTAGCTCCCTTGCAGCCGTGGGCCAGAAGTCTTTACGAATTCCGGCAGCGCAATTTCCTGAAAGACGATCCTCTGTTTCGTTTCTGCATGCCGCCGGGCGGAGCGCGTCAGTTCCAGCTTCCCTACGGAATTCAAGTCGTGGAGGACCGCGAAAACCAGCGAATTTTCGTCCTCATCGGCAGCGGCAATCACAATTGGCGTTTGATCTACACCGACGGCCGCGCGCGAAAGGAAGATGACAAGGACTTTCCTATCTATTACGGCCGCCCGCTGGCCCGATGGGAAGGAGATACACTGCTTGTCGACACGAGAGATTTCAATGAGAGGTTCTGGTTCACCAACGGGGGCCTCCCGCACACCGATCAACTGCACCTGACCGAGCGTATCTCGAGGCCCGACTTCAACACTCTCAAGTACGAAGTGACGATTGACGATCCCGCTACCTACACTAAACCCTGGTTCAGCAGTTGGAATCTGCAATGGGTTGCAGGAGAAGAGCTTCCGCCGTATTATTGCCAGGACAACAGACCGTGAACGCGGGCTGAAGCCCGCGACTACATTAGCCCGCGTTCACCCAAGGCATTTTGCGAACGGCGTGGGGGGACCGGCCGGTTGTGAAGAGGCCGGAGGCGTACCGAAATGATCCGGACGGTGGGCCCGACGCTAATAAATGGAGGAACGATGCGACGCGTCATTGGTTGTTTGATTCTCTTATCTTGTTTGATTGTCTCCGCAGCGCCGCTGATGGCGCACCATGCTTTTGCGACCGAGTTTGACGCAAAGAAGCCCGTGACGATGAAGGGCACCGTTACAAAGATCGATTGGACGAATCCCCACGTGTGGTTCTACCTGAATGTCAAAACTGAAAGCGGCGCCATCGAAAATTGGGGTTTCGAAATGGGTGGTCCGAACGCCCTCCGGAATCAGGGATGGACGAGGGAGACGATGAAGATTGGAGACGAAGTGATCGTCGACGGCAGCCTGGCCAAGAACGGCAGCAAGAATGTCAACGCCAAGAGCTTGACGATGGCCAGCACAGGCAAGAAGCTGGGTGCAGCGTCCAGCCAGGGTAATATCGTCGACTGATAAGGAGGAGGCTTCACGTGCGATACCGCTTCGTCGCTGCCCTGGTGATGCTTTCACTGGCACTGCCGTTCTCTGCTCAGAATCGCCGGCCACCGGCACCGCCGTCAAAGCCGACCCCGCGCTGGCCCGATGGGCGGGTGAGGCTCGGCATGCCAGCAGGGGAAAAGGGCATCTGGGTACCGAATGGCCGGCCGATACTAGCCGAACCCGAAACGGATCCCGAGATCAAAGACGGCCAGGGCCGGGGAGCGTTCTCCGGACCGCCGTTCCCTGGAAAGCCCAGGGAAAGTGAAGTTCCCTTCCAGCCGTGGGCACGGGCCCTGTACCAGTACCGCGAAGCGAACTTATTTGAACCCCACACACGCTGCAAACCATCGGGCGGGCCGCGGGAGTTCATCACTCCGGGTGGCACCGAGTTCCTCGATTTACCCGACCTTCAAACCGTTTATATCTTCGACGTCGCCGGCCCGCAGACCTTCCGAGTCATTTATCTGGATGGGCGGCCTCATCCCAAGGACCTGATTCCCAGTTACTACGGGCACTCGATTGGTCACTGGGAAGGAGACACGCTCGTTGTGGACACGGTCGGCTTCAACGAAAAATTCTGGATGGAAAGGCAAGGAGCGCCGCACACGAGCCAGCTTCACCTGATCGAGCGTTTCACGCGCACGGACTTCAACAACATGAAGATCGAACTGACGATCGATGATCCCGGTGCGTACACTCGCCCCTGGACAACCGGTTTTTTCATTCGATGGAGTCCGGGCACCGAATCGGTGGAATACATCTGCCAGGACGGCAATAAGGCCGCGACCATGATGATCGGAAACTTGAACGAGGCAGATCGTAGCAGTCGAATTGTTCCCTGAGTTAATGACTGCGATCAGAAGGTTACTTTCAACCCCAACTGTACCTCACGGGGTCCGCCGGTCCCGTTGATCGGGTTACTGGAATTCGGTGCCGAAGTAGCCAGGCCGAACGTCGCCGGGTTAGTGATGCTAGCAGTCCCCCCCGAATATGTCCGGTTGTTGAGGAAGTTGAAAAACTCGGCCCGAAACTGTAAAGCCACGCGCTCGCTGAATGTCCATTTTTTGCTGGCCGAAAAATCCCACTCACCGAATGCCGCGCCAAAAAGTGCATTACGCCCCATGGTGCCGAAGGTCCCTTGAGCCGGCGGCAGAAGGACGGACTTGCCGTTGGGAGACACATAACATCCAAACCTCTGGAGGGAAGCCAACCCACTGGAGGAGCCCGGAATTTCCGCGTTCATCTGCGCGTTCACGACCTCCTGGTTAGCCGCATTTATGCAGGCTTGTCCGGCGCCGTTGTCGCCGGTCAACGTGAGCGGTAAGCAGGCGGGGTTACTGGCAAACCTGCTGCCCGCAAACGCGTAACAAGGAGTCGGCGTCGTTTTTCCAAGATGAAAATTGCGCGGATTTCCGACCAAGGACCATTGCTCGCTGGCGCCGCCCAGGAGGCCTCTCCCGCCGCCGATTCCGGCGAAGTCGTCAGTTGCATCAACGGGGTTAACGGGAGGCCCGCTTTGTAGATTGACGCTGCTATTGATCTCCCATCCCTGCAACAACTGCGCCCTCGACTTTCTGCCCGGAATCGCATAAGTCGCCGTAATGCCGAGATGGTGCGCGGGTGTGAACGGCCCATAATATCCGGCTACATTTCGACCGTCCTGCACGAAGGGGTTATTGCCCCCTTTTGTAGTGGCAAGGTCCTTCGCGAACGAATAGTTAGCCGCGGAGCGGCGTAAGAATGTAGCCCCGGGCGCAAGCCCGGGGTAAACAGTAACCCTGGATCCCAGCCCCAGAGGGGCGAAAGATTCGAATGGATTCGAGGAATCTCTCGCCCCTACGGGGCTGGGACTTCGACACTATTCCATCCACGGGCTTGCGCCCGTGTCTGCATTCTTACGCCGCTCCGCGGCTGGAACGCGCAAATTGTGACGCTACTGTCTGCCGCCACGCCCTTCACCACGGCCGGCATTCGGCGCATTCCTCATTGCGCTATCCCAGTGTTCAACGATTTTGTTGTTCTCAATGCGAAAACCATCAAAGCTGGTGTAGTGATACATCTTTGATGGATTGGCGGGATCCGGCACATCGTGTCCCCAGACCATCAACACGATGTCCCCCTGAGAAAGCTGAATTTCCGGCAGGGTCGTTAGTGTCGCCGGTATGGGATTCACGGCGCCCCGCTGTCCAAAAAGCTGCTTCAGTGTCGCCGTGCCGTTTCCGAAATTCGGGTTGTGCTGAATCAAATTTGGATCGGCGTACTTATCGATCAATTCGACGTGACGAGCCTGCAGTACTTCGCGCCACCAGTCCAGGACCAGTTGCAGATTCTTCTTCTCCTGAGCGGTCATGCTGGCTTTCGCCGGAAGCGGTGTTTTTGTTTGACCGGGCAGCATCGCGCTGCAGACGGCAACCAGTGCTGCCGCCGCTATATATTTTCCAATTGAAAATCTCATTCAAGTCTCTCCTATCAGAACACTGCATTTTGCCGAAAATCGTACCAGAGGTATCATGGCGGGCATGTCAAAAATAGGGTGGGGAAAGATTGTTCTTTGTCTCGGGATATTAATAATGTCGAGCCTGGCGGCAATTGGCCAGCTCACGACCGGCACCATTGCCGGAACTGTCACAGATCAAAGCGGCGCCGCAGTACCGGGCGCAACAGTAACGCTGAAAAACACGGATACAGTGATCTCGCGCACCGTGCAAACGCGGGAGAATGGGAAATACGAGGCATTGAGCCTTCCGGCCGGGAGCTACGAGGTCAGCGCCAGCCTGTCGGGGTTCCGGACAGCAGTGCACACCGGGATCGGCATGGCGGTTGGGCAGAATGCCGTGGTCGATTTTGCACTTCAGGTTGGTGAGGTCAGCCAGACGGTCACAGTCACGGGTGAGACCGCTCAGATCG
>QHXD01000177.1:6554-7941 GCA_003223895.1 Acidobacteriota bacterium | reverse complement strand
CTCCTCAGGTAGGACTCGAACCTACAACCCTCCGGTTAACAGCCGGATGCTCTGCCATTGAGCTACTGAGGAGCAATGGCACGGACGGCGAATCAAGTTGCCGGCGTGACCAAAAGAGGTTAACAGAGCCGGAAAGGTCGCGTCAATTCGAGTCGCCCTTACGGAGTCTCAACGCAAGCCGGACTCTATTAGATACCCTGGTCGGAAATCGTAAACCACAAAGGCACAAAGACACAAAGAAGGGCGGCGAGATAGAATCGGCATCATGGCAGAGCCAAGATCGGCAGCAGCAGTTGTGCTCGTCAGGGAAAGACCCGAGTTGGAAGTGTTTTGGGTAAGGAGAGCGCCACAGATGGTGTTCCAGGGCGGGTTTTATGCATTTCCGGGCGGGCAGGTGGATCGTAACGAAGACGCGAGGGCATGCGCGGCCAGGGAACTGTTGGAAGAGACGGGCGTGCGGGTGGATCCCCAGACATTTATCGACATCGGGCGATGGGTGACGCCCCCGTTCGTGCCGCGGAGATTTGACACGCTTTTTTTCATGGCGAAGTGTCCGGATGGTGAAGAAGCTCGCGTCATGACCGCTGAGAACGACTTCGGCGAATGGATCCGGCCGCAGGACGCGTTAGCGAAATGGATGAGAGGACAGATCCTGATGGCGACGCCGATCCTGCATACACTGCGATCTCTGGCGTCGGGCCTCGCCTTGCCCTGGGCACACGAGGAATCGCCCCTGGAGATCGAGATGAGAGCAGGAGTCGTGCTGATTCCTCTCCGCACGCCGACACTGCCGCCCGCCACTCATACGAACTGCTACGTCATTGGCGGCGATCAGGTCATCGTGATCGATCCGGCGTCGCCATACGAGGAAGAGCAGGCATTGCTCGACAGACTGCTCGAGAAGCGTAAAATCCGGGAGATCTGGTTGACGCACCTCCACCGCGATCATGTGAGCGGAGCGAATCATCTCAAGGAGCGGCGAGGAGTCAGAATCGCCGCACATCCCATAACGGCTCGGGATCTTCAGGGCGTTGTGGAGGTCGATCGGACATTCGAGGAGAACGAACGCCTCGAACTCGCCGGTGACTCGGGATGGGTGCTTCGGGTTTTTCACACACCCGGCCACGCGCGCGGCCATGTATGCGTCTTCGAGGAGAAAAACGGATCGCTGATTACTGGTGATCTCATGGCGGGATTCGGAACCATCGTGATCGATCCCCCGGAGGGGCACATGGCCACTTACTTCGATTCACTTCGAAGGATGCAGGCGCTCGACGTGACGGCCCTCTTTCCGGCCCACGGCCCCGTGCTGGCGAATGCGAAGGAAAAGATTCAGGAGTATTTAGATCATCGGCTGCACCGGGAGAAGAAAATACTGTCAGCGTGG
>QHXD01000177.1:0-6464 GCA_003223895.1 Acidobacteriota bacterium | reverse complement strand
AGGTCTCTTATGTCTGCTCAAGCTGCAGTGGATCATGCAAAAGTAGAAGAGTTTGTCCACAAGGCCATGGGTGATGCGAGCGCGGCTCTGCTCACCATCATGTGTTCGATCGGCGATCGTTTAGGTTTGTTCAAGGACCTGGCGGCGCAAGGCCCGGCTACTTCCGCCGAGCTGGCTGCCCGCCTCGGAATCAATGAGCGGTACGGGCGCGAATGGCTGGGTGCGATGGCCAGCGCCGGCTATGTGACGTACGATCCGGCCACGCGCAAGTTCACGCTGCCTCCCGAGCACGTTCCGGTGCTTGCCCAGGAGAATGGACCTTTCTTTTTCGGCGGCATCTATCAAATGCTGAGCGGGATGGTTGGGCCTCTGGATCAGATCGCGCAGTGTTTCAAACAAGGAGGAGGAGTTTCCCAGGCCGCATACAACGACAACATGTGGGACGGACTCGAGCGCTTCACCGCCGGGTGGTTCGAAAATTTGCTGCTGCAGCAATGGATACCGGCCATGCCCGCCGTCGAACAAAAGCTGGCCAACGGATGTTCGGTTGCGGATGTCGGCTGCGGCCGCGGACGCGCGCTGATCAAGCTCGCTCAGGCTTATCCGAAAAGCCGCTACATCGGTTACGACGTCTTTGCTCCGACTATTACGCGCGCCACGGCCTATGCGGATATCGCCGGCGTTTCAGACCGCGTGAAATTCAAGCAGTGGGATGTTGCCAGAGGGCTTCCGGAGAAATACGACATCATCACTACGTTTGACGTCGTTCATGACGCCGTCGATCCGCTCGGTCTCATTCGAAGCATCCGCCAGGCGCTGAATCCCGGCGGCCGGTATGTCTGTCTCGATATCAACTGTTCGGACAGGCTTGAAGAAAACGCCGGGCCGCTTGCGACTTTGTTTCAGGGCGTAAGCATACTTTATTGCATGACGACATCGCTGGCGCACAATGGCGCGGGATTGGGGACAGTCGGACTTCCGGAATCCAAGTTGAGAGAGTTCGCAACGCAGGCCGGCTTCGCTGATGTGCGACGCGTGCCTCTGGAGAATCCGTTCAACAATCTGTACGAAGTGACACCGTAGTCAGATCTTCAGGGCGACGACGGTCGATCCACGGTCAGGCAGATCCTGGAAAGACACGACATTGGGGTGCTTCTCCAGGATCGAGCGGACGATTTCGCGCTGGACGCCAATTCCGCGGCCGTGGATGATGCGGACCTCGCGAAAGCCGCGCTGCATGGCCTGATAGAGGTATTCCTCGACAACGATGCGGATCTCCTTCGGTTGGAAGGTGTGGAGGTCGATGGAGTCCTCGATGGGTAGCTCATGCATATATCGCCGGCGGTCATAGACCGCCGCTACAGTATATAATCCCCGGTGATGAAGTTTTATGTCCGCACCTACGGGTGCCAGATGAATGTGGCGGACTCCAATGAAATGGGCCGGCATCTCAAGGCCAACGGCCTGGTCGAGACGCAGGATCCCGAAGAGGCTTCCGTGTTTCTGGTGAACACCTGTACGGTACGGCAGCATGCCGAAGATCGCGCATTTTCGGAGATCGGGCGGCTCCGGCATTGGAAGACGAAGCGGCCGGGCAGGAAGATCGTTGTAACAGGTTGCGCGGCCGAGCGGACCAGGGAGTACCTCGAGGATCGATTTCCATTTCTGGATCTCGTTGTCGGAGCTAAATCCATCGAGGACTTCTCGCAGATGGCGGCGCAACTCCTGGACCGGCGAGAGACGGACGAGGAACTCGATTACGCCGTGCCTTCGGCGGATGACAGGATTTCCGCATTCGTGACGATCATGCGAGGATGCAACTATTCGTGCACGTACTGCATCGTCCCTTCCGTCCGGGGACGCGAGATTTATCACTCGATGGAGCAGATCCTTGGCGAGGTTCGTGATCGTGTCGCGGAAGGAGCGCGGGAGATCACGTTGCTGGGGCAGACTGTGAATTCATACCGCCATGGGAGTTACAGGTTCGCGGAGCTTCTCGAGGGCGTCGCGAACGTCGATGGCGTGGACAGGGTCCGGTTCATCAGCCCCCATCCTTACTATATGAGCGATCGCGTTATCGAGACGATGGCGGAAGTGCCGGAAATCTGCGAATCGCTTCACCTGCCTGTGCAATCGGGATCGAATAAGATGCTCAGGCAGATGATGCGCAACTACACGCGCGAACAATATGTGTCGCTGATCGAGAAAATGCGTAAGGCGATGCCGGGCATGACGCTGAGCACGGACATCATCGTGGGTTTCCCGGGGGAGACCGAAGCCGATTTCCGCCTCACGCTTTCGCTGATCGAAGAAGCCCGCTTCGATTGGGGCTTCATTTTCAAGTACTCGCCTCGCGAAGGCACGCCGGCGGCAAGCCTGGAATGTCTGCCGCAGGAGTTGATCGAAGAGCGTCACCGAGAGTGCCTCGAGTTGCTCGACCGGGTTGCCCTGGAGAAGAGATCGAAACTGGTTGGCACAACGCCCGAAGTGCTCGTGGAAGAGGACAACTTCGGCAGAACCCGAACAAACCACAAAGTCCACATCACAGGGAACGTCGCGCCCGGCGAGCAAGTACGAGTTCGAATTACCAACGCGCAGCGAGCGACACTGCAAGGGGTCATCGAGAATGGCAACATTACTTTCGAGAATTTTCGGGAAGAAGACAGCCGCGCCCGCACCGGCGCCGGATAACGACGGCCTGGACATTTCCGCGCTGAAACCGCTCATGGAGACGCCTGCCGTGACGAGTACGGATCCGAAGGATCTGTCCGGCGCATGGCGCATGGAACAGGTGACGGCGGTGTTTCCCTCGTCGCAGCGTGCGCTGTTCCAGAAATATCATGTAGGCGGATGCAGCAGTTGCGGATTCCAACCGACCGATACGCTGGCAACAGTGGCAATGAACCATGGACTGGACGTCAACGAGGTCGTCGAGCACATTCAAAGAAGCCAGGAAATGGAAAGAGAGATCGAGATCACGCCGCGCGAGGTTGCGGAATTACTCAAGCAGGGAAAGATCAAGCTGCTGGATGTGAGGACGCCTCAGGAATACCAGATCGCCGCAGTCGCGGGAAGCTTGCTGGTGGATCAGGAACTCGCCCAGGAGATCGTATCCAGTTGGCCGAAGGAGGAGGCGATTGTGACCATGTGCCACCACGGCGTGCGCAGCCTCGACGCTGCGGCCTATCTGCGTGGCCACGGTTTCACAAATACCAGAAGCATGAGCGGTGGAATCGAGGCCTGGGCCCTGCAGGTCGATCCTGCAACGCCACGGTACTGAGCCGCAAATTGGCGGTTAAATTTCCACCTCCAACAAGTCGCGCGCGATGGTGATGTTCGGAAACACCGCCCGCGCATCATCCCCGATTTGGGCAATCTGCCGGCCGTCGTATCGCGAACTGAAGTGCGTGGCGATGAGTCCCGCGGCGCCGGCTTCCTTCGCCACGCGGGCCGCGTCTTCCATCGTGGAATGCTTGCGTTCGCGGGCCATCTCTACGGCATCCTGCCCGAAAGTGGTTTCGTGGATCAGAGCGGTACACTTGTCTGCCAGCTCGATCGAGCGTTGCGAAAACTGGGTATCCAGGCAATACGCAACGGATTTTCCCGGCCGAGGCGGCCCGAGAACCATGTCGGGCGTGACCACGCGTCCATCGGGCAACGTGATGCTCTCGCCGTGTTGAAGCCTCCCGTATGACGGCCCGCGGGGAATCCCCATCTCCTCCGCCCTGTCGAGATTGAACACTCCCGGCCTGTCCTTCTCCTGAAACCGCCAGCCCAGACAAAAGATCGAATGGTCCAGCGGAAGCGCGTCCACGTAAAACTCTTCTTCGTCGAGCACACGGCCGCGATATCCACGCGGAAATTCCCGGACTGTCAACCTGAAATCGAATTGGAGATCGGAGGTCCGAAACGCGGCATTCAGAAAAACCCGGATGCCTTCCGGCCCGAAAACGTTCAGCGGCGTTTCGCGCCCGTCGAGATGGAGCGTACTGAGGAGACCGGCAATCCCGTAAAGGTGATCCCCGTGAAGGTGACCGATGAAGATCGAATGGATGCGGCTGCGCCTGATGCCGGAGCGCATGAGCTGCACTTGCGTTCCCTCACCGCAGTCGAACAAGAAGACGTCGCCCTCACGAATCAATGCAGTCGATGAAAGGCCCCGCGTGAGCGTCGGGACGGCCGAGCTGGTTCCGAGCAGTACGATTTTCATCGGTTCGAGATTAGCACGCGCCGGCTAAAGCCGGCGCCTACATTCAAACCGCACATTCAGACCGGACTTGGATCGCACGTTTAGTCGCGGGCTTTAGCCGGCGTTCTTGAACATCGCTCTCAGAACGTAGCCGGCCAGCCTTGGGTTTTCTTTCAACCGGCGGACGGAGTAGGCGTACCAGTCGCTGCCGAACGGAATATAGACGCGGAGGTGGTGGCCGGCACTGCGAATCATGTCACGCAGCTGCTCGCCCACGCCGAGGAGCATTTGGAATTCATACGCTGTCGGCGGGAGCCGCAGCTCACGGATCAGCCGGAGTGCTTCCCGCACAACGAGCTCATCATGTGTGGCAATGCCTACATATGAGCCATTTCTCAGAAGCTTCTCGAGAATTCGGATGTAATTCCGGTTGATCTCTGCCATGTCTTGAAACGCGATTTCGGTCGGCTCGACGTATACGCCTTTGCAAAGCCTGTAATTGGGGTGCAGGTCCTCGAGGGAAGAGACATCGTTGAGGGTCCTGCGGAGGTAGGCCTGAATCACGACACCCACATTCGCGTGAGTCTTTCTGAGCGCGCGATAGATCTGCAGCGTGTCCGTGGTGCACGAGGAGTCTTCCATGTCGATGCGCACGAAGTTTCCCAGCTCCTCTGCGCGTCGAACCACACGGCCGGTAAACTCGAGGCACGCCTTTGGATCTGCCTTCAATCCCAGCTGCGTGAGCTTGATGGATAAATTCGCATCGAGCTTTCGCCGGTGTATCTCCTCCAGCAACGTTAGATTCTCGTGAAAAGCCCGTTGTGCCTGCTCAAGGTTCTCAACGTCCTCGCCAAGGATGTCGAGGGTAGCGCGAATTCCGTTCCGGTTGAGAGCTGCCGTTACGCCCAGCGCCTCGTCCAGGGTTTCGCCGGCGATGTACCGGTTGGCCACCTTGCGCACAATCGGTTTGGGGACGAAGGGGAGACTGTTAGCAATTACTCGATCCAAAACCCTCATAAGGCGTATACTTCAGGAACAATGAAAAAGCTCCTGGCGCTGGTTGCCGTGGTCGGCCTGTTCAGTACACAGGCTGTCTCGGATGTGCCTGCAAACACCAATTCGGAATTCATTTTCGCCAGAGTTCAATTTAACATGGCGATGCGTCCGGGCATGTATATCTACCGGGAAGCGCCCTGGCATCACGACTATCCGAATTCCGAGGACCTGTTCCTCACGATGTTGAAGGAAGCCACGGGTATCCACACCGACACGGAGTCCTATAAGATCGTGCAATTGGATAGCCAGGAGATCTTCCGGTATCCATTTCTCTATTTTTCCGAACCCGGATACATGGACCTGACCGACATGGAATTGACGAACCTTCGCGAGTACTTCAACCGCGGGGGCTTCGCCATGTTCGACGATTTCCGCGGCCGGGCCCTGCAGAACCTTCAGTATCAGATGAAGCGAGTGTTTCCGGAGCGGGAAATGTTCAAGCTCGATCTCAGCAATCCGGTCTGGAAGACCTTCTATGATATCGACTCCCTCGAAATGCCGCCGCCATACATGAACAACGACTCGGGCACGCCCACGTTCTGGGGGATGAAGGACGACAAGGGTCACCTGATCCTGATTGCCAATGCTGACAACGATTTCGGTGAGTTCTGGGAATGGGTCGATCGGGGGGAAATGCCGTTCAGGCCGGCGGCGCAGTCCGTGCGATTCGGGATTAATTATTTAGTTTATGCAATGACTCACTGACTTCCGGAATACCGCCGCACTCCGTGAGGACCGCCTTCAAAAATCCATCCTGAAGAGCCCCTGCTGTTGAAGATTGCGAAAAGCAGGACGCCGCGTTCGCGTGTATAGAGGATACCGGCGAGTGTGCTGACGCCGCCATCGGTACCCGGCAGCGTTCCCGTTTTGCCGACGATCGCGCCTCCGGCATCCGTGAAACGGCCATGCAGCGTACCGGGATCGATCCCGGCCACAGGCATGATGTCCTGCGGCTGGAGGCCGTATAGATTCAGCCAGAACACCAGCTCACGGAAGAGCTTTACGGTTGCGCGCGGCGTGATGCGGTTGTAGTCCAGACCCGAAGTATGACTGATGGAGACCTCGGCGCGCGGTACGCCAACCTCGTTCACGAGAAAGTCCTCGACCGCTTTCGGTCCACCGATCGCCTCACCAACCCGCTCCGCCGTCGGGTTACTGCTGTGCGCGTTCTGGAAAAAGAGAATGTCGCGAAGGCTGGATGAAATGTGACTCGCCAGCT
>QHXD01000223.1 GCA_003223895.1 Acidobacteriota bacterium | reverse complement strand
CATCCGACGACGCAATCATCGGGACGACATTGGACCGCACCATCCTGAGCTGGAATCCCGGCGCCGAAGCCATGTACGGATATACCGCCGAGGAGGCGATCGGGCAGCCAATTTCGATTATCGTGCCGCCTGACCGGCGCGAGGAATGCAACGATATCTCACATCACGTCGCCCGTGGCGAGCGCGTCCGTCATGCTGAAACTGCTCGGATCAGAAAAGACGGCACGCAGATCGACGTTTCGTTGGCCACGTCTCCGATCCGCGATTCCAGCGGAGCGATTGTCGGCGAATCCACCATCGCCCGCGATGTGACCGAAAGAAAACATCTGCAAGCCCAGCTTCTTCAATTGCAAAAAATGGAAGCAGTCGGGCGGCTTGCAGGCGGACTGGCCCACGACTTCAACAATGTGCTCACGATTATCGCCGGATATGCGGATCTCGCAATCCACCAGGTTCGATCCGATGATCCCGTCGTCAAGTTTCTCGTATCGGTGCGGCACGCGACTCACCGCGCGGAAAACCTGACCCGCCAGCTGTTGGCATTCAGCCGGCGCCAGGTGGTCCATCCCAGATTGGTCAAGTTGAACGACATTGTTCGAAACCTCTCGGGAATGCTGAGACGGCTGATTGGCGAGGACATTGAGCTGGAAACGATTTTCGGAAACGACCTGCCTCTGATCAAGGCTGATCCGGGCCAACTGGAACAGGTCATCATGAACCTGGCCGTCAATGCACGAGATGCAATGCCAGACGGCGGCCGTTTTGTGATCGAAACGGCCGCCACCAATCCCGAAGAATACGGTGCCGATGGAACTAACCCTTCGAACCGTGGCGTCACTATGACCGTGTCCGACACGGGAAGCGGAATGGACGTCGAAACACTGGCGCACATCTTCGAACCGTTCTTCACAACAAAGGAACCAGGCAAAGGCACCGGTCTTGGTCTCTCGACCGTGTATGGAATTGTGCAACAACACAGCGGCAAGATTCGTGTGCAGAGCCAGCCGGACCACGGTTCAACATTCAGGATCTCTTTTCCTCCCGCGGATTCAACCGCGGAGCCTACAGGCCATAAGCAACGACTCGAGAAGAAGTCAGTCGCAGGTCACGAGACAATCCTTCTCGTGGAAGATGATGCCGACGTGCGCTCCCTGGCTCGACGCATGCTCGAAGGAGCAGGCTACAAGGTGGTCGACGCAGGTAACGCGTCAGAAGCAACTCGCATCCTCACGGACAAAGCACAGAATGTTCAGATGGTCGTTACAGACGTCATAATGCCCGGCGGAAGCGGGCGTGATTTGGCGGATCAAATCAGCAAACTCGGAAAGAACTTGCCGATCCTCTTCGTGTCCGGTTACACGGATGACTTACTTGTACGCTACGGAATTCTTCAAGGTGGATTCGATTTTCTCGAAAAGCCGTTTACTGCCGATTCACTGAGGTCCAAAATCCGCGAAGTTCTCGATAGAGTTGCAGGCTGATACGCGCCGCAGACTTCAGCCCCTGCGGCTGAGCCGCATCCACTCAATTTCCATTCGAATGAGTTTTGCCTGGATATTGCGCTGGGCTTCGGCCGCACCGCTCACGAACTCGAAGGCGACGAGGTGGGAGTTCTTGCGAACAAGCGTAGCCGGCATGTCGAAGATTTTCTTGTCGTGATACATGGAAAGCACGCACGACAGACCTGCATCTCCTGGCAGCTCTGAAACGTCGGCCAGCAGGTAGATAAGCGTCCCCACTTCGCTCAGATCAAGCATTTTCCCGAGGACGGTCTTCCCTTCATCGAGGCGGATCACTACCACTTCTTCATCGGAAACGAACGGTATGACTCGTGCCGATCGTCGCTTGTCTTCGTTGCCCATGGCGCTCCTTTGGCCTACCCCGGAGGCCAACTGAACATACGGCCGCCGAGGAGATGTAGATGGATATGGTAAACCGACTGCCCAGCGCCCGCATTCACGTTAAACAGCGTCCGGTAGCCCTTTTGGTGGATACCGAATTGCTCCGCTAGTTTTCTGGCTACCTGGAACATGTGGCCGATAAGCGGAGTATCCTCCGGCGCCAGTTCATTTAGCGTCGGAAGGTGTTTCTTAGGAACGATCAAGAGATGCACCGGCGCTTGCGGTCGAAGGTCCTTGAATGCCACCACGAGGTCATCCTGATGCACAAAGTCGGCCGGCGTCTCGTTTCCGATAATTCTGCAAAAAAGGCAAGATTGCATGGTGTTAATCTAGCACTGCTGGCCCTCGGGCTGTGCACAACTTTGTTGGCGGGCGCTACACCCGCGCAGAATGACACAAGTAAGCTCGCCTCATCGGTAAAGCAGACTGAGATTCTTTCCTACGAAGGCCAGGACGTTTCCGCGGTTGAACTTGCCGGCCGTCCGGACCTGAACGTCGCCGAATTCATGAGGCTGGTTCCGCAACGCCCCGGGGAACCCTTTTCGGCCAATAAAATCGAACAAAGCATCGCGGCGCTCAAGGGCACAGGCCGGTTCCAGGATATTCAACTCGACCTCCGCCCCGAACAGAATGGGGTTGTCGTCATCTTTATTTTGCAGCCAGCCGTCTACTTCGGAATGTACCAATTTCCCGGCGCTGAGCAATTCCCTTACGCGCGTTTGCTGCAGATTTCAAACTACTCCGCCCAGGAGCCCTACTTGTCGGCCGACGTCGAGAAGGCTCAGACATCGCTGGAAAATTACTTCAGGCGCAGCGGGTATTTCGAAGCCCAGGTCGAGCCTGACGTTCAGACCGACAACACGAACGCACTTGCAAACGTCAACTTTCACGTGAAGCTGGGCCGCCTGGCTAAATTCGGCGACATCGTCATTCAAGGGACAACACCGGAAGTGACCAGGCAACTGCAGGACAGTCTGCGCTCTCTGCGGGCCCGGATTCGTATGGCCGCAATCCGCACGGGCAAGAAGTATTCACTGAAAACGCTCGAGAACGCGACGCAGTATCTCGAGGGCCGTCTGACAAAACAAAACCATCTTGCGGCGCAGGTGAAGCTGATCGGCGCCAACTACAATCCGGAAACCAATCGCGCGGACATCACGTTCAACGTCCAGCCCGGCCCCGTCGTCGACGCCAGGATCGAAGGCGCACACGTGTGGAGCTGGACCAAGCGCAAGCTGCTCCCCATCTACCAGCAGAATGGGTTGAACCCCGAACTGATCCAGGAAGGCCGGCAGAATCTGCTCAAGCATTTCCGGCAAAAAGGCTTCTTCGATGTGATGGTGGACACTCAAGTCCAGGCACAGGACGGCGCACAGACAATCCTGTACAAGGTCATGAAGGGGCCGCACAAAAAAATCGAAGATGTCGCTTTCACCGGCAACAAGAATTTCGACGAAGATGAATTGCTGCAGCATGTCTCCGTGCAGAAGGCGCACTTCATCAGCAGCGGGAAATACAACGAAAGCAGCATCAAGACGCTGACGGCGTTTTACCAGTCCAAGGGATTCAACCAGGTGAAGGTCACACCGCAGTTCGCGATGCATGACAGCAACATCGTGGTTACCTTCGTGGTGAATGAAGGTCCGCAAGACACTGTCGAATCGCTGCAGATCCAGGGCAACGACACGATTTCCATGGACCAGCTCGCTCCGGATGGCCTGAGGCTCGCGCCGGGACAGCCGTATGCGCAGAAGTCCGTCGATGACGACAGAAACAAAATCATCGCCCACTACCTGGACCTGGGCTATTTGACGGCTACCTTCCACCCCACCGCACAACCGTCAGGATCCGATCCGCACAAATTCCGCGTCGTCTATATGATTACTGAAGGCCCGCAAGTGAAGACGAACAACGTTGTCACGATCGGACGCGTGCACACACAACAGGCGCTGATCAACAAGGACCTTCAGAAAATCCAGCCCGGCCAGCCGCTTCAGGAAACTGAGATCTTCACGTCGGAGAGCCAGCTCTTCACACGGGGCATCTTCGACTGGACTCAGGTGAATCCGCGGCGAGAGATTACATCCCAGGAGCAGGAAGATGTAATCGTGAGGGTCCACGAAGCAAATCGAAATGTGATTACATACGGTTTCGGATTCGAAGTGACCAATCGTGGAGGGAGCGTACCCACAGGAACAGTCGCCCTGCCCGGCCTGCCCCCCGTGGGCCTCCCTTCAACATTCAAGACTAGCCAGCATACGTTCATGGGACCGCGCGCCAACTTCCAGTACACGCGCAGCAATGTGCGCGGTAAGGCGGAGACCATCACGATCGGCGGGTTGGCGGGTCCTCTCGACCGGCGCGCTTCGTTCGTGTTTACGGACCCGAACTTCCGCTGGACGAGCTGGACTGCCAATTTCTCCGCCACCGGCGAATACAACAAAGAAAATCCGATCTTTACGTCAAAGCAAGCACAATTCGGATTTCAGCTGCAGAAGCCGCTCGACGCAAAGAAAACACAGAATCTCTTTCTGCGATATACGCTCACGCAAACGGGCCTCACGAACCTCTTGATTCCCCAACTCGTCGGCGACAAGGACCTGCACACGCGGCTGTCCACGCTGGCCGCTGTTTACATTCGAGACACACGGGACAACCCGTTGGACGCGCACAAGGGCGTATACAACAGCTTCGAGGTCGATGTGAATCCCAGGCTGATCGGATCGAGCACCAATTTCGGAAAAGTGATGGCCCAGGCTGCATATTACCGGGATGTCAAGTCCGGCATCATTTGGGCCAGCAGCCTGAGAACCGGACTCCTGGTGCCGACTTCGGGGAACGAGATCCCCCTCAGTCAAAAATTCTTCACCGGCGGCGGCAGCACACTTCGCGGCTTCCCGCTCAACGGGGCCGGCCCGCAAATCACCATTCCGGCATGCGGGAATCCTGACGATAAATCCACATGCGCCTTAATCCGCGTTCCTACGGGCGGCGTGCAATTGCTCCTTATCAATACCGAGCTTCGATTCCCGCTGCCGATCAAGAAAGGACTGAGTTTCGTCACGTTCTATGACGGCGGAAATGTGTACGACCCGATTCGACTGAAGAATTACTACGGCAATTATTCAAATTCCGTCGGCATGGGCTTCCGCTATGCGACTCCCGTCGGACCGATTCGTTTCGATGTGGGCCGCAACCTGACACCCGTTGCGGGTATCAAGGCAACACAAATTTTCATCACATTAGGACAGGCGTTTTGAGTACAGAACCTTTACCCCCGGATTATTACGAACGACGCGAACCCGAACCCGAGCCCGAACCGGCCCGGCACCGAAACTGGAAAAGGATCGTTGCATGGATGGCAGCAGGCCTGGTGGTCCTTGTGGCCGGCCTCTGGATTGGGCTCATCATACTTTTGCAGAACCAGGGGTTCAGACAATATTTGTTGCGCATCGCTCACGCGAAAGTCACCGAAGCCTTAGGCACGAACTTTCAAATGAGAGACTTCGCGTTTCACCTTTCTTGGGCAACTCCCACGGTGGACATGTACGACGTGGTCGTGGACGGAGCTGCGCCGTACCAGACGCCGCCGTTGCTGCAGGTGGATCATCTCGCGGTAGGAGTGCAGATCGTATCGATCCTCCAGCGAAAATGGTATCTCAACGATATCGTCATCAATCATCCGGTTGCGCGCGTCCAGGTTGACGAGAACGGCAATACGAATCTGCCGAAGAGCAAGTCCGATCAAAGCACGAGTGTCTTCGATCTTGACATTCGTCACGTGATGGTCGGACAAGGCGAGGTTTACTACAACGACCGCAAGAGCGTGCTGGATGCCGATCTCCATGACGTCGAATTCCAGACGAGCTTCGATCCCACCATAAAGCAGTATTCCGGGGGCTTAAGCTACAAGAACGGCCAGATCCATCTTCAGGATCTGAATCCGATGATCCACAGTCTCGAGGCGGAGTTCGAGGCGACTCCCGATGCGTTGACTCTGAAACGCAGCACACTAACCAGTGGCGCGTCCCAGTTCTCGCTCACTGCCACGCTGAACGACGCCCTGGATACGGGCGAACTGCGGCAGATATTGAAAGACGCAACACTCCCCGTTGGAGTCGTGAAACTGGTGGGATCGGCAGAGTTCCAGAGCGATCCGAACAAGACGGTTCTGGAAACGCTGACCCTCGACGGCAACATGAACAGCGACGCAATTCAGATCCACACCACCACGATCGACACTCAAGTGCGGGACGTCAGCGCTCAGTATGCTTTGCAGAAAGGCGACATGAGTCTTCGCGACCTTCGCGCGCGACTTCTGGGCGGTACGATGGATGGCACCTTCACGATGCATGACATTGCTGGCGCGCAACAATCCGAGTTGCATGCTGTGCTGCACAACGTTGCGCTGTCCGACATTCAGACGCTCGCAAATTCATCCACAAGACAGCAAGTCCGTCTTGACGGAACCGGAAACGCAACAGTCGACGCGAAGTGGCACAAAGCGTTCAACACGCTGGTTGCGAACGCCGATGCAAATC
>QHXD01000222.1:9495-9908 GCA_003223895.1 Acidobacteriota bacterium | reverse complement strand
GTGCGAGTGTTACCGGGTCATGCCGGACAGTTGCGTCCAGGTCCGCGACAGGCAACGTTGTCATGAGAAATTCGGAGCGCTCGTTCGTGAAGCCGCGCAGCGCGATGGCTACGATCGGCATCGATGCGGAGAACGAAAATGAACCCTGGATGTTATCGCCTCCCTCAAAGGGCTTCTCGTTCAGAAAGCGCGCCAGTTCCGTGTGCGGTGCGAGAATGACAGAGCCATTTCCGAAATGCCGGCCCTCATTGTCCGTGAAGTAAAAATCCACCCGGACATCCGTGTCGTTCGGGTTCGAAAGGGCGATGCCGGTGTTCAAGGGACCGTTCTTTTCGGCATAAATGCGTCCGGCGCGGATCGGAGCTTGCCCGGCAACAGAGGCTTCACTGACGAGAACTCCATCGGGTTTGCGA
>QHXD01000222.1:6010-9465 GCA_003223895.1 Acidobacteriota bacterium | reverse complement strand
GACTTCGGCCTGAACGACGCTCAGCGATGGCGCGGTATCGACATCGAGGACGCTGAGCTCCACGATTCCAAACGTGCGAGTCAGAGCGTCCGGTTCCAGGCGGCGCAGCGAAAATGCTTCGATTACATACAGGCCCGATGCATCTCCGTAAATTCCGCGGGATACATTATCGGCCGAGGCGTAGATCGTGGAAATCGAGCCGGAGGCCGGATCCACGCGCTTGATCACGTTGTAGTACGAAAGGTAAAGATATGTGCCGTCGCCCCAAATCCCGGCTATAGATCCAATGAGCGTTCCGGGGATCATGGTCACTTGTCCGCTGTCGAGATCCATGCTCCACATCGCAGCTTGATCCCCATAATAAAGACGGCGTCCCATACCCCACATCCAGCCAATGTAATGGGGCGCCCCGCCTTCATAGCGTTTGTCCCGGATCAGCGTGGTGACGCGGCCTGTTGCAAGTTCAACCTTTCGGAGAGCGACATTATTGTCGTTGACGTAGATGTCCCGGCCATCGCTCCAGAGGTCCTGTGCGCCGCTGAATCGTGCATCAGAACCGATGCCGTCTGAGAACCCCGTCTGGCCCGGCATTCCGGCAATCGTAGTTACCTGATGTGTGGAGAGGTCGATCTTACGAATGCAGGCAGCATCCGACAAAATGAGAATGGTCCCGTTGGTCCACATGCCACGGATGTAGAAAGGCCCGACTCCGGATAGCGTCGATAACTGGCCGCTGGCTTTGTCAAACACTCGAATCATCGCGCCGTCTCCGATGTATAGAGACTTGGAGTCGCCTGTCATTGAAATGAAGAGTGAATCGGCAAGCCGTGCGGACGTGCCAATGCCGTCGATGCGTTGAGGCAATTCACCCGCGATTGTGGTTACCTGGCCGGTTGTCCGGTTTATCTTCTTGAGATCCGCGGACTCGCTGAAATAGAGGAAGCTTGAATCTCCCCAAAGACCGGTAGGGAACCCATCACCGATGTTTGTGAGATCGCCTGTCGTTACGTCGAATCTCCGGATCCTTGTACCGTTGGGAAAATCGGGAAAATACAGAAAATGCGATTCGCCCCATAGAAAGCCGGAAGTCCAATCGATCAGCCGGACCACTGTGCCATTGTCCATGTTGACCTGATTGATCGCACCGGCGCGAAGAACATAAAGGTTCGTTCCGTCGATCCAGAATGGCCCCAACTGAGCAACAGTCGGGAACCTGCTGCCCAAAATCCCGATAGATCCCGGGGTGATAATGGGGCCGCCGAAATCGATGATGAGCGAGCGGTTCCTTGTGAATGGGTCGATTCGCCAGATCCTTCCGGATGCGCTGTCGGCAGTGTAGAGTGCGCCGTCTGCGAACAGCGAATATTCGCCGGTGCCCCGGTTAAATGAACCGATCTGAGAGTAAGAAAAGCTCGAGCTTTGTCCGGTGGAAATCTCGTATCGATTTACTGTGAGAGGACCGAGTCCGGTGGCCGTGGAGTAGAGATACCTTCCATCACATGTTACAAAAGGATGGACCGTGTTGGAAGGAACCAATGTGACGACGCGGCCAGTTGCGGGGTCCGCTTCACGCAGCCCGTAGTGATCATAGAAATATAGCTTCCCGTTGCATCCCGTTAAAGTGGTAGCTGCGTCGAGAAACGCTTCAGACCCGACGCCATCGGGTCTCGCAGGACTCACAATCCGGCCTGCAAGAAAAGTGGACTTCAGTGAGGGTGTGGTTCCCAGCGAAACCGGCTGGGCCGGGGCTCCGGACCCAGGGTCGGAACCTGCTGGATTAAACAGTTCGGCGCTGGCCGAACCGGCTCCTCCTGCAGCCAATATTTTGTTCGTGTTTAGAAGGACACTCGCGAAACGCTCTCGGCGTTCATTCATCAGGTCCACTGTCGTCCATGTACCGGTGGCGGGATCAAATGATTCCGTGGTGTCAAAAGGATCGCCGAAAGTGGACGATGGCCTTCCACCCATGACAAGAACCTTGCCATTGCGAAGAACGACTGCCGTATGCCAGACACGACCGTCAGTCATTGAACCTGTATTTGCCCAACTCCCGTTCGCCGGATCGAAAATCTCGGCTGTGCGGCCTCCTCCGCCTCCGCCGGCTACCAATACTTTTCCATCGGGTAGAGTTGTCGCCGTATGGCCTGATCGCGCGACGTTCAGATTGCCCGTTCGGACCCACGTCATCGTTGAGGGATCAAAGAGCAGGCTTGTGGAATCGAAGCCGTTGGGAGTAAGGCCGCCTGTGACCAGCACCTTGCCGTTCGCCAGCAGCGTTGCGCTATGTCCTTTTCTGCGCGCAGGCATCGGAGGCAGCAGCGTCCAGGAAATCGTATTGGGATCGAAGAGCTCGGCTGAAGCAAGTGGTGGGGCTCCGCCGCCAGCGTCCCCGCCGGCGACCAGAACCTTACCGTTGGGCAGCAGTGTTGCCGAATGTCCCTGCCTGGCATTCTGCATCGAAGGAACGGCGGTCCAGTTTCTCGTCGAGGGATCGTACAGTTCGGCGGTTGCAGTCACGCTGCCAGTGACTCCTCCAGTCACAAGAACCTTCCCGCTTGCAAGCAGCGTAGCGGTGTGACCGCAACGACCCGAGGCCAGGAATCCCGTTGGGGACCAGCTGCCGGTTGCGGGATTGTATGTCTCTGCGCTTGCCAGGCATCTGTTGATGCCGCCACCCGCGACGAGGACAGTGCCATCCATCAAAAGCGTCGCCGTGTGATCGCCGCGGGCAACTGCGAGATTGCCGGTCGAAGTCCAGCCACCGCGGACGACCTTAAGAATGACCTGGCCCGATGATGTTCCCGCGGGCGCCCTCGCCGTTACAGTTCTCCGTCCAACCGGAGCGTTCGCTGAAATGCTGAGGCGGACTGGCAGCGAACTGCTGGTTCTTCCGGTCAGCAACGTTACGGAAACGCCGTCGCCGGATACGTTGACGGCCGTAACGTCCGTCAAATTTGTGCCCAGGATCGTCGCATTCAGGCTGGTTCCCGCCGTGCCCTGCGAGGGTGACATTGAGTTTATGGAAGGCGGAACCGGGGACTGAGCCGAAGCGTGGCCCAGGCTCATAACGCCAACCACAAGAGCCAATAAGAATCTGATAACTTTCAAACCTCTTCCTACTGTGTAGATTTTGCTCGCGCAGCAATCAAGAAGTAATGAAGGAGAACACATCTTGACGTCTTGCTCTTCCTTAAAGCCGCTGACTCTACGTAACTTAGCCCCTGCGTCGATTGCAGAGGCGTTGAATCGATATAGCAATTCGACCGCCACCGAAAGTAAGCTTTGCGCCTGGTCCAATTTATGAGTCGGATAAACAGGTATTTGTTACGAGCTTTCTTGGCCTCGTTGTTGCTCCTTGCCGTGGTCTTTGCGCAGAAGAAGCCGGAGATAAGTGTTTCCGCGGTCCGTGTCAGGGTTGGCGAGTCTGTCATCTTGAAAGGAACCGGCTTCACTCC
>QHXD01000222.1:0-5996 GCA_003223895.1 Acidobacteriota bacterium | reverse complement strand
GAATACAACCCGCTACGCCTTCGGATCGACGAGCGCGGGGAATTTACTCACAAGATCGATACAGTAATGCTGGACGTCGGAACTTTCGAGTTATGGGCGGAAGATGAAACCTCGAAAGTCGCATCGAATCGAATACAGTTCAAGGTGGAATAGCGACCGAGGAAAGCTCCAGGTACGCAGCTCCCCTCCTAACTCAGGGAGGGGAGCTTCCATTCTGAGTTCACTTCTGCGCTTCCTCACGTTTCCATTCGCCGCCCATCACCGGGCTGCCGAGAAAGTCGTGAAATTCGTCCACGACACCATTCAGACGAAGCACGGTGGCAATCTGTGCCCAGTGACGAATTTCATGCAGCAAGACGTGGGTAACTATCTTCCTGGGCGTTGCCTTTACGTGATAATTCAGGATTTTGTAATCCGCAGGCGTGTCCCACTCCGGGGCGGGAAGCGTTTCTATCAGGTTTCTTAATTCCTTCCGGCTGCGTTGGCTGAATTCAAAGATGGCCTCGATGTTGTCGTTCGGGATTGAGGCAGGATCCGTTAGCGGCCGGCCGCCGAGCCTCTCAACATAACGTATTTCCGCGGCAAAGATGTGCCTCACCCAATCGCCCACGCTTTCAAAGCGATCATCGCGATGCGGTCCGACACTGATCCGCAGAACTGTCTCACCATGCTGCCGGAGACATTGATACCATTTGCGGCGTTCCCATTCCGTGTAAGCCATGAGATCACTCAAACTAATTTGCATCTTTAACCTCCAGAAACGACGATAGTTTAAATGAAGATCTCGATACTTGATGACTACCATGACACTGTACGCACGCTTAGGTGTTTCGAAAAGCTGAAAGGCCACGAGGTCGAGATCTGGAACGATCACGTCCAGGACGTCGAACCGCTGGCTCACCGGCTGCAGGATACCGAAGTGCTGGTGCTGATTCGCGAGCGGACGAAGGTTCTCGCTCCGTTGCTCGATCGTCTGGACAAGCTAAAGCTCATCAGCCAACGTAGCGTGTACCCGCACATCGATATCGACGCCTGCACCAGGCGTGGTGTGATCGTGTCCTCCAGCCAGCACCCAGGCTTACCCTCTTATGCCACTGCGGAGTTGACATGGGGGCTGGTCCTTGCCGCGATGCGCCAGATCCCCCAGCAGATGGCTTCGCTCAAAGCGGGGCACTGGCAGATCGGCGTCGGCAGTGGATTACGCGAAAAGATACTCGGAATCTACGGCTATGGCCGGATTGGAGCCGCAGTTGCCGGTTACGGCAAGGCTTTCGGGATGAAAGTGCTTGTATGGGCAAGGGAAGCATCCCTGGAGCGGGCCCGCGACGAGGGTTACGCCGTGGCCCCGGACAAGAACGCATTTTTCGAGGACTGCGACGTCATCTCCCTGCACATGCGATTGGTCGAGGCGACACGCGGCATTGTGACGGCCCCCGACCTTGCACGCATGAAACCGACAGCGCTGATCGTGAATACGAGCCGTGCGGCGCTGATCGAGCCCGGGGCCCTCGTGCGCGCTTTGCAGGCCGGTCGGCCCGGGATGGCGGCGGTCGATGTCTACGAGGAAGAGCCGGTTCTGGATACACGGCATCCTTTGCTTGCGATGGACAACGTGGTGTGCACGCCGCACATCGGATACGTCACCCGCGACGAGTACGAGATTCAATTTTCGGATATTTTCGACCAGATCGCGGCATATACCGCAGGCAACCCGATAAATGTTGTGAATCCGGAAGTACTGGACTCCAGGAGCAGGCACCTCGCGGAGTAAATTTCGAAATTGGACGAATCCTGCACCTCAAATCCGAAATCCGAAATATCAGATTGGACCTTTCCGAGCCGCGTGCCCGGCAGTCCAATTGAAGATTTCGGATTTCGGATTTGAGGTGCAGGATTCGTCCAATTTCAAAATTTCTGAAACGCTCTCCACACCAAATGCACTATTCGGCAGCTGGACAACAGCGGAGTGTAAATTCGCATCAATTAAGAAATGGAGTTAACTATGAAGGAAGAGAACCAGGAGAGTAATGGCTCAGGATCACCTGAAGCGGGCGAACAGCCTGTCGAGTCTTCGGGCCGCCGGAACTTTATGAAGGCCGTCGTCGCTGGAGCGGTTGTAACAGGCGGGCTCGCCGCTGTTTCGTCGGCACAGTCGGCTCCCACGTGTGGCCCATTCCCGGCCGAGGACCTCAAGCAACTGACCTCGATTATTCAAGCTTACGGAGGCAGGCTCGTCGACTATTTCCCGTGCGGTCAGCCTGATCCGAACGCGGTTTTTGGGACGGTCTCCATTCGCCCGGACGGAGCCGGGGCGTTGATTCAGGCCTTCCTGAAATTCGATCGGATTCGGCTCAATTGCGAAGTGTTTCCCCTTGGGATCCCCTACCCTGACGTCGTCAATATCAAATTCAAGACCCCGGGTGTGGGCGGCTACTAGATACGGAGAGGGACATGGGACCAACTGGAACAGCTCGCATTCTGCAGATTCATCCGACGCGAAGATGCAATCTTCGTTGTCTTCACTGCTATTCCTCTTCCGGTCCGGAGGAGCGCGACGCCTTGCCTGCAGCGCTCCTCAAAGAGGCTCTCACTGACGCCCGCGCAGAAGGCTACAGCGTGGCCGGCTTCTCGGGTGGAGAGCCTCTTCTCTATGAGTCCCTCGGCGAGGTATTGCAGCACGCCAGGGAATGCGGGATGGTGACGACCGTTACGAGCAATGGCATGTTGCTGGATCAGAAACGCCTTCAGATGTTGAGCGGGCGCGCCGATCTGCTTGCCATCAGCCTGGACGGGATACCGGAGTCGCATAATCGAATGCGGGGCTCCGACCGCGCCTTCGAAGTCATGGAAGCCCGGCTGGAAGGAGTTCGACAAGCCGGGATTCCGTTCGGCTTCATCTTCACGTTAACCCAGCAGAATCTGCATGAGCTGGAACCTGTCGCAGCTTTCGCCAAAGAGCAGGGGGCGCGCTTGTTGCAAATCCACCCGCTTGAGGAGACAGGCCGGGCTCGCGAAACGTTGTCTGGTTTTCAGCCCGACGAAGAGAGGTCGGCATATGCGTTGCTCGAGAGTCTCCGCCTGCAAAGGGAACTGGGCGACGGCCTCCGCGTTCATGTGGACCTGTTTGACCGCGCCGTCCTTCAATCCAGGCCGGAGCTCGTTTTCGCGGAAGACATTCCGGAAAACACCCTGGAGTCGCCCCTGGCCGAACTCATCTCCCCATTGATCATTCAAACTGACGGCTCGGTGGTGCCTCTTCAATATGGATTTGCCGCGAAGTACGCGCTGGGCAGCCTCTATGAGGCGAGCCTGCCGGAACTGGCAGGAAAGTGGCGACAGCACGTCTTTCCGCAATTTCGTCAACTTTCTCGGCGCGTTTTCCTGGAGAGCGTGAATCCGGACATCCTGCCCTTCTTCAACTGGTATGAAGTGATCGCCCGCGAAGCCAGGCTCGAGGAAGCTTTCGTGCAGTAAAAAGAGAAAACAATTAGCCGCGGATTACGCGAATTACGCAGATGGGCGCATCAAGGATTCTTTAATGCGCCCATCTGCGTAATTCGCGTAATCCGCGGCTAATTGTTTTCTCTTTTTACTGCACGAAATAGTAGAAAATTGCCCGACTTTCTGGCAGTGTCTTATCCGAATTGCTCACCGGTCATGGACCGTCGGTGTTGAAAAGTGTGTAGTCGCGGAGTTTAGCCCGCATTCCGGCACGACGCAGGAATCATTTTTTCGCAGACAAAGAGGGAAGACCATGCGTGAAACGCGCGCCGGAAGCCGGATCTGTTTCATCCTGACAATTTTTTCCATCCTCGTGGCGACGAGCCCGCTTCACGCCCAATCGCAGGCGATGAACGGCGTCATCCAGGGTACCGTTCGAGCGGAGAACGGTATGGCCCTGGCCGGCGTGAATGTCGCGTTCAGGAACCAGGACAATGGTGCGGTACGACGAGTTCAGACCGACAGCGGTGGAAGATATCGGGCTCCGTTACTTCCTCTGGGCAACTACGAAATAAGCGCCGAACGAGAAAGTTTTATCGCGGCCCGGCAGACCGGGATCTCTCTCGGGATTGGCCAGACTGTGAACGTCAACCTCACTTTAAGCCGATTGCCATCTACCGAACCTATCAACGTCGCCGCACGATCATCGCTCGTTGAAGCCGACCGGACGCAACCCAGCACAACCATCAATAGAAAATTCGTCGAGAGCCTTCCACTGTATGGGCGGAAGTTTATGGATCTGGGCGTGATGGTTGCTGGAGCGACCGAATTCGGCGATCGTGACACGAGCGCGACAGCCGATTTCACGGGAACGAATCATTTTTACAGCAACGCGATCGTAGATGGCACGAACTCCTACCAGGCGTGGAGCGGTCTCCCGAACGGAAAATTCGTGGTGCCGTTCGAATTCAGTCAGAATGCCATCCAGGAATTTCAAGTGCTGAACGGGAATTTCACGGCCGAATTCGGCCGGTCGGGCGGAGGCTTGATCAACGCCGTAACGAAGTCCGGTACGAATCAGTTGCATGGGGATGCATCTTATTTCTACTCCGATAGTGCGATGAGCGCGACGCCGCGCTTCGCGTTTAAAAAACCGAAGACGAGACAGCAGGAATTGGCAGGCTCGCTGAGCGGCCCCCTGGTCCAGGATCGGCTCTTCCTGTTCGGCAACTACGATCAACAAATCCGAAGCGAGCCGCTGATTGTGACGTCAGGCACCGCACTGGATGGCTCTGACGCGACACTTGCTTCCATTACTAACCCGGATGAACGGCAGCGATTTATTCAAGCCCGGGATTTCGTCCGTTCGCTCACCGGCGATTTCGCTCGAAGCCTCGATCAATATACCGGCCTGCTCAAAACCGATTGGCATCCCAATGCGACTCAAACGTTGAGTGCCCGGTTTAATTACCAGAATTTCCGCTCGACGAACGTTCCGGAAAACGGCTTCACCACACCGATCATCAGCGGGATGTCTGTAAGCAATAACGGGAGGGTGAACGTTGAGAATACCTCCATGGCGTTGCAGTGGAGTTCGTCAATCTCCCCCCAGACTTTGAACGAGGCGCGAATGCTGTTTGCCCTCGGGAAGGAACGGCAAATACCGAATGCCGAGGGACCGCAGGTCCGCATCGGCTCGGCGAGAACCGGCTTTGCGTTCGGGCGCCGCGATGTTTTCCCGGGGTTCTTGAGGGAACAGCGCTGGCAGTGGGTGGACAACATCACAATGGTGCGTGGGGCGCACGAAATCAAAACGGGAGTGGACGTCGATCGGGTCTTCGATCGGAATGTGGCCATGACGGCCGTTGACGGCTCATACCAGTTCAACAGCCTGAGAGACTTCGCCAACGCCCGCTACATGGCATACACCCAGAGCTTCGGAGTTCCTGAGGACAAGACAGTCACTCCGTATTACGGCGCTTTCGTCCAGGACAACGTCCGCCTTGCATCGACTCTCACGATGAATGCCGGATTGCGATATGAGTTCCAGAAACTCAAACCTTCGCCCATGCCCAATCCTCAATTTCCGCGGACGGGTGAAGTCCATGAAGACAAGAACAACTTTGCGCCCCGCCTGTCATTTGCCTGGCAGCCTGAGCAAAAGATGGTGATTCGAACCAGCTACGGAATTTACTACGGCCCGCTTTCCGTCCAGGCGAATTCTGTGGCCAAGACGCAAAACGGGGTTTTTCAAAGCTTGCGGGAGTATCGAGGGCCTACCGTAGCCGGTGCCCCGCAATATCCTGCAGTCTTTCCAAGGAACTCCCAACCGCAGGTCCCCGTCCCCGGAGCGCGCATCATTGTTTTCAGTCCCAACTTTGCCAGCGCTTATGTGCAGCAGGTGGACGTTGAACTCGAAAGGGAGATTTTCGCTGATTTGAGCGTCTCTTCGGGATGGCTCTACACGAAAGGAACCAGGTTACGCAGCAACGAAGACATCAACCTGTTTCCTCCGGGGACCAGAACTATTCAGCTCCAGGATACCGGCCGCAACA